>JAFWWV010000076.1 GCA_017523305.1 Clostridia bacterium | reverse complement strand
CCACTAAAATTAATACAACCATTTTTAAATTAAAAAAGCCACTAGAAACCTAATGGCTTTTATTAATTTATTTTTTTATAATTAAACTTTTTCGTGGAAAGTTCTTGAAATAACTTCTTCTTGGTGAGCTCTACTTAATTTGTTAAAGTTAACAGCATAACCTGAAACCCTAATTGTTAAGTTTGGATATTTCCAAGGATTATTCATAGCATCAATTAATAAATCTCTGTTAAATACGTTAACGTTGATGTGTTGAGCTTTTTGGTTAAAGTAACCATCAAGAATTGAAACTAAGTTCTTTTGTTGTTCATTATCACTATGACCAAGTGCATCTGGAACAATTGAGAATGTATTTGAAATACCATCTTGACAAACATCACAATAAGGAACTTTTGCTACTGAGTTAAGAGAAGCTAAAGCACCTGAACAATCTCTGCCGTGCATTGGGTTTGCACCTGGAGCAAAAGGTTCGCCAGCTTTTCTACCATCAGGAGTAGAACCTGTTTTTCTACCATACATAACGTTTGAAGTAATAGTTAAAAGTGATAATGTATGTTTTGCATTTCTGTAAAGTGGGTTTTCTTTTAAGTAACCGATAAATTCTTTTGCAAGTTCAACAGCTAATTTGTCAACTTTATCATCATCGTTACCATATTTAGGGAAATCGCCTTCAATTTTGAAGTCAACAGCAATACCTTCTTCGTTTCTTACAGGAGAAACTTTTGCATATTTGATAGCTGAAAGTGAGTCAGCTGCAACTGAGAAACCTGCTGCACCAAAAGCCATAAGTCTATCAACTTTAGTATCGTGTAAAGCCATTTGACTTGCTTCATATGCATATTTATCGTGCATATAGTGAATAATGTTCATTGCATCAACATATGTTTTTGCAATTTTCTTTAAAGCTACAGAATATTGTTTTCTTACTTTATCATAAGATAAAACTTTTTCGTTATTTTTTTCTAAACCACTAACAACAAGTTTGCCTGATTTTTCATCAACACCACCGTTGATAGCATAAAGTAATGCTTTAGCAAGGTTGCAACGAGCACCAAAGAATTGCATTTGTTTACCAGTTCTCATAGCACTTACACAGCAAGCAATTGAATAATCGTTGCCATAAAGTGGTCTCATTACATCATCACCTTCGTATTGAATTGAATCAGTTAAAATTGAAATTTTAGCACAGAACTTTTTGAATTTTTCAGGAAGTTTTGCTGAATATAAAATTGTCATATTTGGTTCTGGACTTGGGTTTAAGTTGATTAATGTTTGAAGATATCTAAATGAAGTTTTTGTTACTAAACTCTTTTTATCATCAGCCATACCACCAATAGATTCAGTAACCCATGTTGGATCGCCAGCAAAGATATCATCATAATCAGGTGTTCTTAAATGTCTTACTAATCTAAGTTTAATAATAAATTGGTCAATAAGTTCTTGAGCTTGTTCTTCAGTTAAAACACCATTTTTTAAATCTCTTTCAATGTAGCAGTCAATGAAAGTTGATGTTCTGCCCAAACTCATTGCAGCACCGTTGTTTTCTTTAACACTTGCAAGGTAACCAAAATATGTCCATTGAATTGCTTCTTGAGCATTGTTTGCTGGTCTTGAAATATCATAACCATAACTTGCAGCCATTTCTTTCATTTTATCAAGAGCTCTATATTGTTCGCTCATTTCTTCTCTGATTCTAATACCTTCTTCAGTAGAAACATCAAGCATAATAGTATTGAATTCTTTTAATTTTTCTTCTTTAATTCTGTCAATACCATATAATGCAATACGACGGTAGTCGCCAACAATTCTTCCACGACCATAAGCATCAGGTAAACCAGTTAATAAACCAGCACTCCTTGCTTTTCTGATATCAGGTGTATATGCATCAAAAACACCTTGGTTGTGTGATTTTCTAAATTCATTAAATTTGTTTTCAAGTTCTGGGTTAAGATGTTTGCCGTATGCTTCAAGAGCAGTTTTTGCCATTCTTACGCCACCATAAAGGTTAACGATTCTTTTTAATGGTTTGTCTGTTTGAAGACCTACAATAACTTCGTTCTTTTTATCAATATAACCAGCAGCAAAACTGTTTACGCCTGATAAATGTTTAAGGTCAACATCTAATAAACCTTTTTTTGATTCTAATGCTAAAAGTTTTTCAACCCTTTGCATAACTTTAGCTGTTTTTGCGCTTTTGCCACAAAGGAAGCTATCATCCCCTTTATATTCTTTATAGTTAGATAAGATAAAATCGCTAACATTAATTTCTTTTTGCCATGTGCCTTTTTTAAACCCTTTCCATGGGTCAATCGACACGTTTTCTTCTACTTTTTTCATCTGCTATTTTTTCTCCTATATTTTCTATTTTAAAGACAAAACAAATTTTAATCTTTTTAACCTAAAAAGTCAATAAGTAAATATAATTTTAATTATATTTTTATATGCTTTTTGCACAAAATAATTGCCTTAAATTTAGTTTGTGTATTAATTATTTTTTTAATAATATTTTTGTTAATAAAGCTAAAACAATTTATTCTAAAAAACAATAAAAAAGACAAATTTATGTAACACGTAAATTGTAAAAACACTAGTTATTTAGTTAACTTGAAAATTTTTCAAGTTAAAAATTGTTTTAAAAACAATACAATAAAACAGAATTTATGATATACTTTTTACAATTACAAAGGAGAAAAAATGAAAAAAATTTTTGGTACTTTTTTAAAACAAAAAAGACAAGAAAAAAACTTAACACAAAAACAATTAGCAAAAATTTTGTTTGTATCAGAATCAACTATAAGCAAATGGGAAAAAGATATTGCTCACCCTGATATTACATTATTACCTAAACTTTCAAAAGTTTTAGAAGTAACGGAGCACGAACTAATTACTGCTAGTATTGACGAAGAAACTAGACAAGAAAAAGTTCAAGCAAAAAAATGGAAAACTTTAAGTTTTTCTTGGAATTTATTTTTTTATATTTCTTACGCAATAACAATTCTTGTTTGCTTTATTTGCAACCTCGCAGTAAATGGTAGCTTATCTTGGTTTTGGATTGTTTTATCATCTTTATTACTTTCTTTTTCTTTTACTAATCTACCTAAATTAATAAAAAAGCATAAATTAATTTTTATACCACTTTCAATGTTTATATCTTTATGTTTACTTTTGGGGGTTTGTTGTATATATACTAACGGAAATTGGTTTTTAATTCCTTCTCTATCCGTTCTGTTTGGTTTAATTATTATTTTTACCCCAATTTATATTTCAAGCTATAAATGCTTTTCAAAAATAAAAAAATATAATGACTTTATTTCACTAGCAATCGATTTTATTTTTTTGAATTTTTTACTTTATATAATAAACAATCATTGTTTAACTAATAAAATTACAACAAGTTTTTGGTATTTAAATTTAGCCCTTCCTATCACTATGGGTTGTTATTTAGTTTTAAACATATTTTTAAGTGTAAGATTTTTTAAACTTAACAAATTGTTAAAATCAAGTATTATTCTATTTTTGTTTAACTTGTTTTATATAATTACACCCTTTATAAAAGTACAAAACCCTAACATACAAAAAGAAATTGAAGGGTTAAATATTTTTAAAACCGACTTTTCAAATTGGAGTTCTGAAATACAACTTGAAAGAAACATACACTGCATTATATTCTTAAGCGTTATAACTATTGCAATAGTTTTATTTGTTTTTGGAATAATAAAACAAATTAAAAATAAAACTACTAAAAAATAACCTTATAAAAAAGTAAAAAAAGACACCTTATTAATTAAAAATAAAGTGTCTTTTTTTT
>JAFWWV010000075.1 GCA_017523305.1 Clostridia bacterium | reverse complement strand
GTTTTAACGCTTCAATGCACAATAAAACACAAATTAAAACAAAGCCCAAGAAAACATTTAACAAGCCCCCAAGAGCAACAGTTTGAATAGTGTAAACAAGCAATAAAAAAGCACCAACATTAAAAATAAACAAAACAAAATATCTAAGCAAAGCGTAAACACAACTTTTGCCAATATTTTTAATGTATCTACCAGTAAAACTATATTTAACTTGACTAGTCATATAGCCGTATAAAACTTCACCAAGAGCAAGTTGAGCTAAATCTAGTGTAAACGGAAAAACAAATAACACCCAAACAATTAAGAAAATGTAATTAAATTTGAATTGAATATTTGTTGATAATACTTGCCAAGCAGAGTTGATAATATCGTTTAAAGAGTTAACAGCGTTTTGAACTTCTACCCCAGAAAAAAAACTGTTAAGCAAATCAAAAAGGTTTTTAAAAACATTAGCTTCAACCAATTTTTCAATAATAGGGCTAGCAAAAACCCAGCAAACACCAAAAGTGAGTGCAATGCACACAACATAATAAAGTAATGCTTTCCAAACATTTGAAAAGTTAGTTAGGAGCAATCTAATTGTATTCCTAAAAATCATAATATATTCCCTTTATATAAAAACTTAAAAGGCAACCCTTTTAAAGCAAATATCAAATAAAAAACACTAAGTTTTACTTTAAGTATGGGTATTATATAATAAATAATAAAAAAAAGCAAGTGTTTAACAATATACTGTTTATTTTGTGTTCAAATAAACCCCCCAAAAAAAATCAACTCCCCTTTCTACCCCTTTAACTAAAGTATAACAAGAACTCCCCTTTTATACTTTATAAAAAGGAATATTTAATACACTTTACCTAGTACAAAAAAAAGAAGAAATCTACTAACCATTAAAAAGCATAAAAAAGAAGAATTTTACTACAAATTAAACCATATAAAAAAGAAGAATTTTGCCCTTTAACCAACATAAAAAAAAGGAATATCTGCTACCTCTTTTACCAGATAAAAAAAAGAATATAAAAACCCTTTTGCCATTATAAAAAAAAGAAAAACCAACTTGATAAAAGGAGGTTAACTATGTATACAAAACATTACAAAATTTTAAAATTTTGAGGCATATATATAAAGTTAAAAGTTGGTTTTTCTATTATTTATTTTACAGCAACAACACAATAAAAGCAATAAAAACTTTGTAATTAAAAAAAAACAAAAAAAGACAAAATAAATAAACTAAAAAAAGATTAAGTTAAACACAACAAAAAAAGTTAATTAAACCAACAAAAAAAAGTTAATTAAACAAAATTAAGCACAATAAAACAAAAAAGGTTAAGTTAAACAAGTTAAATAAAATAAACTAAGTAAACTAAATAAAAAAAGAGTGAAAACAAAAGTTCCCACTCTTTTTAAGTTTAAAATGTTTTTTTCAATTTTTTTTGTTATGCTTTTTGCGTTTAGGTTCTACCCTTTTTTGTTATTACTTTTGGGTTTAAGTTCTATCCATTTTAAAGCATTATTTTTTTGCTTTCTATTTTCTTTCTACATAAAGACCATCGTCAGCCAAGTTTTCGCCAGATAAAACATAAAGCCTTTCAAAGTCATTTGCGCACTCGCCTAGTTTTAAATCTTTATATAGTTGATACTCTGGGTTTGGTATTAAATCTTTTAACGAAAATGGAAGTTCCGAACTAACAAAACTTACGTTAACGCCATACAAAAACAATGGAACGCCCCCTTCGGTTATTGCCATATCTACACCCACGTCGTTAGTTTTATAAACATAATTGTTATTTTCAAAAGTAAGGTCGCCTATGTAATAATCTCTAAATTTAACAGCAATTTTTTGCATAATTGTTCTTTCCTTTTTTTTAAGAAAATTTATTTTTTTTTATTATATCAAACAAAATTAATGTTAATCAATTTAATTTATGTTTGTTTGCTCTTTTACTTTTTTTGCAAAATATAATTTATCTTTTTTTAATAATTATTGTGCGCTACCTTGAGTTGTATCCATATTTTGAGTTTGTTCTGGCTTTGGCATAAATTCAACTGTTGCAAGTAACTCAGGGTCTACTTCTACTTGATTTTGACTTGCTATATTTAAAAACTCGTTCATATAACTTTCCACATTAGGTTGAAGTGGAAGAGCACTCATTTGTTCACAGAAAGTTGTATAAAGTTCGCTTGGATTTTCTAAATCGACTTCCCCCACACAACTTGTAAAGGCTGTGTAACAATAATAGTTGCTAACTACTTGTGAAAGTAAATTTGATTTAAATTCAGTTAAACCACGCATAGTTTCTGGCACAAGATTAGGATAATTTAACCTATATTCTTTTCCAAGTTCGTTTATTGCTCTATCAATATCAAATTGTTGTTCTATTTGATAAATAGCATCATAAACTTCTGGGTTAGAAAGCATATTTGCAGCAAGGTCAAATTCGTACTCAAATTTTTCACCACCCATTTGTTTTGTATGACCATTTAAAGAACCTGCATACAAATAAAATGCTGTATTTTTATATGGGTCATGTGAAAAAACAACCATTTGATTTCCGTTTTTATTTTCAGCTAAAACACCACCAGAAGTAAAAAATGTTTTTTCTGTTACAGTATATTTTTCACTTTCTTTTTTTTGAGTAGTGTTTAATTGCCAAGCAGCACCATTATCAATTAATTTACCACAACTTATTAACAAAGTACCATCAGGCATTTCTTCTTGAATAAAAACCATATTTCCATTGTGGTTATCAATATTACCTATCTTCCAACAAAAATAACTATTAATTATTAAATCGTTACCCATATTAGGATCAATAACAACATTTCTTTTAGTTGCAATTGATTGTTGTTCAGCGTATTTTTGAAAAGCTGAAAGATAATGTGGTAATGAATTTAATTCTCTATCAACAGAACCATAAACATTTTTTAAAATTTCTCTACCTTTGATAATTTGATTTCTTGGGCTACCTTCTGGAATAATGCTAGGAGAATAACAACCCCTGTAAGGCACACCGTCTTTATTATAATAAATTCACGCCCCGACCTGAGGCACATAGGTCCATGCGGGGCCGCCGAAGGTCGCCCGCATATCATTGGGAGGGGTATCCTCCGGACTTTC
>JAFWWV010000074.1 GCA_017523305.1 Clostridia bacterium | reverse complement strand
GCGCACATTGTAAACATAAATATATTCCAACTAATAAACAAATAATTTGGTCTATGCATATGGGTAGAACAAGATATATGACTTGTCCACATTGTCATAAAAAAAGTTGGCAAAAAAAGAAAGTAGAAAAAGACTAAAATTTGCCTTTAATAAGTATTATGCAAAATCTATTATAGTTTAAAATTTTAAACTTAGTACTATGCAAAAATCAACTTGTCATTGTGTAAATTTTATTTAATACTATTAAAAACTTAACTAAGCACTAAAAATTAAAAATATTTTAATAAATTAAAAAATAACAACCTATAATGAAAAAAATAGGTTGTTTTTTTCTTTCTTTTAATTTGTTTTAAAACTATTTTATCGCTTTTTAAATATCTATCAAATTTGACAACAATATACAGGTGTAGTATAATGTAAGTATAATAAACAAAGGGGAAGTTTTATTATGGAAAATCAAATTTTATATTCACCAAAACAAGTTTTTGAACAAAGAGCAAACGAAGTTAAAACTGCAAAAGAAACTGGCGCTCCTATCTTTACACCAGATAGATACGGTGCTGTTATTGCTGTTGATAGTGATATGGAAAGAACATTAACTCATAGTGGTCTTGTTCATAAAGCAGATATAGAAATAGAAGAAAAACCTGATGTTGCTTTACCAGAAGGTTACAGTTTAGAAACCTTTCACGCAACATATAACAGTATTATAAGAAAAATGCCTGAAGCAAATAAAGACGAAATTTTTATGTTTTTATCTACAGCAGACCCAGGTAGACTTGCAGATGAAGAAATGCAAACAGCTCTTATGACCAGACTTGCAGATATTCAAAAACAAGATATGGTTCACGCAATTGTTGAGCATCAAGACCCAACAGAAGTTGCAACAGCAAACGCAAGCGAAATTTCAGAAATTACATCATTCTTTGGTGCTATGAAAAACGCTGTTAAAGTTGAAGGTGGCAATTATTTCGCAGAAGGTCAAGCACCAGGCGAAGTTCAATAATAAATACAAAAACTTTTAGAAATTTTTAATTTAAAAAAAAATATACCTTTTAAAACAAAAAGAGAATATAGTTTAATCGCTATATTCTTTTTTTATATTTCAATTTACTTTGTATTTTAATTTTACTGTATGTACTTATATCTTTATTTTTGACATTTATTTTCAATTTTTTTTAAATATAAAACATAAATTTAATTTACTTTTTTTAATAATTTTCACTTCTAAAATAAAAAAATTTTATCACACTTTTTTATTATTTATTAAAGACAAAATAAGACAATGTTTTACAAATTTTTAATTTGATTAAAAAATACACAGGTCTATACTTATTTATGTTTTTTTATTTTTTTAAGGTCAAAATCTTTTAAAAATTAAAAGCAAAAATTTTTAAAAAAATAATAAAAAAAAGGAGTTGTTTATAATGTCAAACACCGTTAAAGCAAAAGGCAACATCTATAGCCTTGCTAAACTTGCTAAAGAAAGATTAAAACAAAATAAATATACAAAAGTAAAGGGTAATATTATTAACAACGCCACAGCATTTGCCGACTATGTTTCAAAACAAAAAGTGGTTAACAATAAAAAAACAAATACAAACTCAACCGTTAGTTATGATGACGAATTATATAAAAAAGTATGCACTTTAATAGAAAGTAAAAACACTTCAAACCCAATTTTAATGCTAATGGATAAAAATCTTTTTGATAGTTTAGATGTTGAAGCAAAACAATTTTACATTAGCAACTTAACACGAAAATATAAATATATGCGTAACAGGTATTTTAGAGAAAACCCTATTTCGTTGTTCGTTTAAAATTTTTACTTTAAAAAAATTAAAACTTACAAAATTAAAAAAAACTAGAAAAGTTTTAAAAAGGTAGAAAAAATAAAAAAAATTATAATTCCAAACTTAGCAAGCAAATTTAAAACACTCAACAAAAAAAACAAAACGAATAAAACAAAAACAAATAAAATAGTAAAACTAAAAAATACAAAATAAAATTTTAAAAGTACAAAACGATAAAAAATTACCTTTGGCTTTTTATAGGGGGTATTTTTTTATATTCTTTTTTACTTTTTTTTGGTGGTTTTGTTCAACTTTTTAATTGTAAATTTACCCTAACT
>JAFWWV010000073.1 GCA_017523305.1 Clostridia bacterium | reverse complement strand
CATTATGACAAATACAACAATATTGTTGGTTATAGCACTATGCCAGTTTCAAATCCAGAATTTATTTGCAAAGAAGTTTCACAAGAAGAATATGAACTTTTTATGCAAAAACAAAATGAAGAACTTGAATTACAAAAAGAATTAGTTGAACTTGAAAATTGGTTTAAATGGTATGATAATCAAGTTGCCCAATATAATCGTTGTCAAAGATTAGGAATTGAGTTTGACAAAGATATAAACGAACTTGATAACCAAGCAAAAACTAATCAAGAAAGAATTGCTCAATTAAGGGCTTTAATAAATAATTAATAAAATAGAAAGGGAGAAAGAAAATGGCTTTAAATACACCGTTTATAAATGGAATACCTGCATTTGATGCTGAAATAGGCACTTCAATTTCATTAAATGTATTTGGTGGAGATAGAATAACAAGTTTTGCATATTCTATTTATATAAATAATACTAATGAGCCAATAGTTTTAAATGATAATGGCGATACAGAAATTACAGTGTATGTTTCTAACGATAGTGAAAGCGAATCAATAAGGTCATTTTCTTTTGAAATTTCTGCTGGGGTTTTAACAAATAACCAAACATATAAAATATCGGCATATACTCAAAATGGGTCTGAAAAGAGTTCAAATAGCAATTATCAGTTATTTAATTGCTATAAAGAACCTTCTTTTGGTTTTAAATATTATAATGGTAGTAATTATGTAGAATTATTAAATAATTATACAGTTACTTCTCCAGAATTAATGGTTCAATTAGAATTTAATAAAAATGACGATTATAGTGAAGCAGTTTTAAATTATGCAAATTTAAAATTGTTCGGAATAAAGAATGACGGAAAAGAAGAGTTAATTTTTGAAGGAGAGACTCTTTATAATGAACCGTTAGAACAAATAATTAAAAATTTTAGCCCAACAAGTAATGGAATTTATACTTCTTTTACATTGTGGGCAATAGGTATTACAACTGATAATATGATTTTTTCGAGTAAAAGGACTGGACTTTTATGCTCATACCCTATTGCTTCTGAAGAAACAAATTTATTAAGAGTTGAAAATATTTGTAATGCTGGCCTAATAGATATATGGGCTGACTTATCTTCAATTATAGAAAGTTATACACATATAACAATTAGTTATAAAGAAGAGAATGACACAGAGTGGGTAGTTTTACAGACTATTTTAGACAGCGATTTGCCTGATTCTAAACAATTTTCTTTTAAAATGCCTTATTGTGGGTGCAACAGAGTATATAATTTTAAACTAGATATATATTCAAACAACAATGTAGTTCTTATAGAAGATATAAAATCGGTTTTAAGTTATTTTAATAAGAATTATATTTGTGATAAAGATGTATCTTATAACACAACCGTAGAATATCAATTAGGTTCAGTTCAATTAACTACGAAAATTTCTGCATACGAACCATATGGAAGTCAATTCCCTATTGTTTCAAAAAATGCAGTTACTAAATATAGAGAAGGCCAAACAACAGCACTTTTATTAGCACCTACCAGTTTAAGCAATACAGATGCACAAATTGATAGATTTGCACAAGTAAGATTAGTTGACCGATTTAATGATTGGCTTTCAAATGGTAAAGGCAAGGTGCTTAAAGACTTTAATGGAAATTTAAGATTAATTGCTATTACCACTGCTATTTCTAACAGTTATTTTAAAGAACTTGGAAATGGCATTGCTTCTACAAGTTTTTCTTGGAAAGAAGTAGGAAAATTTAATCAAGATAGTTTAGAAAGATTAGGGATGCTAAACAATTTTAAAATAAATTATATAAGTTAAGGAAGGAGGGCAAAAGTTTAAATGGAATTAACTCAAGAGCAATTAGACACTTTGGCCCAAACTATAAGGAATAAAAGAATAAAAATTGAACTTTTAAATGACGAATTAAAAGTTCTTGATACTATTGAGGGTTATGCAGTTGATAGAAAGATTCAAGCAAATGCTAATAATTCGGTTAGAAGAAGTGGAACTCTTTCGTTTTGTGTCCCTACACTTGATAATAAAGCAAAAACCTTTTTAGATAGTAATTCAGAAAATATATTAATATTCGCTGATGGTGGGTATTGGATAGATAAATTATTAAAAATATATGTTGGTATTGATAATGTAAATTCAGAATCTAATAATACAGTTTGGAACAAGATGGGCGTTTTTCTTATGGACAATCCAGTTAGAAATTTTAGTGCAAACGAGTATTCAATTTCTTTCAATCTTGCTGACCAAACAATAAAACTTAATGGGCAAAGGCAAGGACAACTTACAGGTTTGTCGACTATTATCTCTGCTGGAGAATATGTAGACAGCGAAACATACATAGAAAATTCGTTATATCCACAAAGTTCAAGTAATAGTAATGGTGCCTATAAAGTTAAATACAGTCCATCAATAAATGGCAGAAAAGATATAGCATTTATTACATATAATAGAGATGTAGACATTGACACTATATTAAGTTATCCTGCAAATATTATATATGCAAATGATAATTCATTTGATGGTTCGGACTTTATAGCATTTAGTGATGGAGATAAAAATCTGATTTTATATAATGTTTGGGATAGAACAACAAAAATTTACCCATTCCCATTTGATATTTTGGACAGGTCTCTTTATATGAGTATAGATAATACTGGATACATTGGTATAATATTATCAACTACAAGTGGTATATATAAAAGTGATTTTTATGTTTTCGATATTAAAAATGAAATTTTCACTTCAAAAATAGAAACTCCTCATCCAATCGGGCAAATAGTGTCTAACAATGGGAAGGCATATTGTAGATATCCTACTGGTCACCAATACTTTTCTATATATGATTATACTACAAAAAGTTTTAGTGTAATAGAGAACCCATTTGGAGATTATGATTTTGATATTAAATGTTGTTCTAATTTTAAAATTTTCTTTTCTGTTTCTTTTACTTTAGTAACTCATTATAGATATTATATTGGGATATATGACATTTTAGAAGAAACATTTTCGTTACATCAAATGCCTGTTCTGGAAAATTCTATAGAAGTTTATGATATAAAGAGTATGGTTTATAGTATTGAAGAAAGAATAACAATTTGGACACAAAAAAAATCCCTTATTATATTTGATTTAAGAACAAATACATTTTCATCAATAATTACTTCTTCTCTTGACTCAATAAGTGGAATTGCACCGTCTAAATATGATTGGAAAAAAGTTTATATTTTTGATTATAGTAATTCGCTTGCAGAGATAGTTAATATTGACGATAATATTTTAGAAGGATTGTTTG
>JAFWWV010000072.1 GCA_017523305.1 Clostridia bacterium | reverse complement strand
TCTTAAGCGTTATAACTATTGCAATAGTTTTATTTGTTTTTGGAATAATAAAACAAATTAAAAATAAAACTACTAAAAAATAACCTTATAAAAAAGTAAAAAAAGACACCTTATTAATTAAAAATAAAGTGTCTTTTTTTTTACTATCTTAAATCATTATAGCTACCATCTTGCAAATAAATATAATCGTTAATATTTTCACTTGAAACTAATTCAAAAGTACAAGTTTTTGTTTTTATTCTCCTTATATTATATTCTTTACCATTTTGTGAAGAATATGTTAATTTGTCATTAAAATTGCACTCGCTACAATCTTTGTTTTTATAGGTTGTTTTATAAGGACAATGGCAAAAAGTCATAAGAGCAGGTTTGCCTGAATATGTTAAACCTAAATTAAAATTACTTGCAAATTTTTCAAAACTTTTTACAAATGTTTTTATACCTAAATCGTTTAAACAACTAACAGTAAATTGGTTTGCTATATTTAAATAAACACCACCTATAACTTCATAATTTTCTGCAAACATTAAACCAGAAATATTATTTTCAATTAAGCCAATTTGTTGTGAATTAAAACTTGAAACAATATTTTTTATTTCGTCAAAGTCAATTTTTCTAGCTACTTTTGGTAAGTCTAAATATATTTTATTAAAACCATTTTCTTTTGCTTTTTTAATAAAATTTTCCACATTTTCTAAACAAAAGTGCATAGGTGAAAATACTATTTTTATTTCGTTATTTTTTTTATTTAATTCGTTTAATTTTTCTTCAAAATTATTTTCATTTAAAACTACAAAAATATTTTTATCATTTTCTTTTATTTCTGCTAAGTTAAACGCATTATCGTCGTTTATTTTTCTTTCTACTTTTAATATATTTTTTTCGTTTTCTTCAATAACTTTTTCTTCTAAATTTTTTAATGCTAATCTTCTTAATTCGTTAAGTTGTGAGCGAGCAATAAAAACATTTTCGATATTTGCTTTTAAATCTTTTAAAACAAAGTTTGTATCTCCTGTTTTTTCTAAGCAACTTTTTAAATCACTATAAGTTAATCCTTGATTTTTTGCTTTTTCAAGATTTTCAAATAATACTTGTGAAATTTCTACTTTACCACATCTTAATTTTAAAAGTGGTTTTTTGCCAACTTTACCTTCAAAAATAGCACTAAATTTTAATTTTTTTGTTTGATTTTCCAGTTCATTTTCCCAAGCACTATCAACGGTTAAATAAACTTCACTTTGTTCTTTTGGTTTATTTTTTGTATAAACTAAATAATGGTTATTTTTTACTTGTTTTTTTACCCCACCTACACCAATGCTTTGTTCTTGTTGGTTATATACAAATTTAAGTCCGTCATTTTGCTTAATTTCATAACCATTAGTTATAATTAAAAGTTGGCAAATATCTTTGAAAGGTTTAACTTCTATAACACTTCCTATTAAAACTCCCCTATGGTTTTGAAACTCTTGATTTATGATTTTACTACTATTTGATTCTTGTAAATATAACCCGTTGTTATATTCTCCCCTATAGAATAATTTTTTAATATTTTCTATAATTTCACTAGTATTAAATTTTTCATTTTTTAATATTAATTTTTTTGTTTCGCTATATATTTTTGTCATATAAGCAACATAGGCTGGTCTTCTTAACCTGCCTTCAATTTTAAAAGAACAAACACCTAAATCAATTAGCTGTTTTAGTTTATTTATAAAGCAAAGGTCTGTGGTTGATAATAAATATCCTTTGTTTACTTCAACATCTTCTACTTTTGCTGTGTGTTGAAGTCTGCAAGGTTGTAAACATCTACCCCTATTACCACTTTCATTAAAATTTAAACTACTATAATAACAGTTACCAGAAAAACAAACGCATAATGCGCCTTGAACAAAATATTCAATTTCTAAATTTGTTTTTTCCTTAATTTCTTTAATATCTTCTAAACTTGTTTCTCTACTTAAAACTATTCTAGTAAAACCTAATTTTTCAGCAACTTTAGCACCTTCAACAGAGTGAATACCCATTTGTGTACTTGCGTGCAAAACAATATTTTTAAAATTTTCTTTAAGACATTTTGCAACACCTAAGTCTTGAACAATAAAAGCATCAACTTTTGATTTGGTTGCACAGTCTACCATTTCAACTAACTGTGGTAGTTCTTCATCAGTTAAAATAGTGTTTATTGTTACATAAACTTTTACATTATGTAAATGAGCAAATTTAACATAATCTCTTAAGTTTTCGGTATTAAAATTTTGAGCTTTATCTCTTGCATTAAAGTTTTTAAGACCAAGATATATAGCATCTGCCCCATTATTTATTGCACAATAAAAACTTTTTTCGTCGCCTACTGGAGATAATATTTCTAAATTATTCAAAATAAATTTTCCCCTTTAAAATTAGTTATTTTTTTTAAATTTATATTTGTTTTTTTGTTATTATATCACAGCAATTTAACAATAAAAAGTATTTAATAAAAAAGACCTTTAATTTTTTTAATTAAAGGTCTTAATTTTTATCTATCCTAAAAATTGAACAATTAAATTTAAGTTACTAAAAACAACTTCTTCGCCAGAAGTATTTTGTAAACTAATAATAGTATTTGGTTGAGCAGTATAAATAGTTTGGTTAGATAATGAAGTTTCATCTGTAGCAACAACAGTTTGAGCACTTTCGGTTTGGGTTAAAATAACATCATTTGCTGTAAGTGCTACCGAAACAACACCATCTGCTGACCTAGTAACTGTAGTGAAATAACTTATTAAATAATTTCCTGCTTCAACTAAAGTAATTTCTGTTGAACCTTCAGCACTTGTTACACTTCCATCTGTTAAATTAATTGCAGTACTTAATGGAACGTTTGCTCCAGTAGAAACAGAATCTTCGTTTGCATTAATAAAGTTTGCAAATAAATTTTCTGCAGCAGGTTCAGCCGTTGGTCCAGTTGGGCCAGTTGGTCAAGTAGGACCTGTAGGACCTATTTCTCCCGCTGGTCCTGTCGGGCCTATCTCACCAGTTAAACCTATCGGGCCTGTAGGACCTGTTGCTCCCGTTAAACCTATAGAACCCGTTGCCCCTGTTGGACCTGTTGCTCCAGTTAACCCAGTTGCCCCAGTAGGTCCAGTTGGACCAGTTGCGCCGGTTGGACCAGTTACTCCAGTAGAACTTCCTGCTGGACCAGTTGGTCCTGTGGGGCCTGTGGGACCAAAATTACGTGGTCTAGGACATATACAATCACAACAATTCATATTTTTGTATTTACTCCTTATTTTTTTTGTTTTAAGAAGATATTAAAATATCTAAATCATATTATGCTATGTATTTATATATTTGTGACTTATTGTTAGTCGGGTATATTATATAAATTTATAAAATCCTTTATTTAAGCAACAAATAAGCGCCGAACAAATGTTCAGCGCCTTTATTTTTTATTTGTTTTATTATTTTAAAAAACTTACTATATTTATTTTTGCCTATATTGAATTAACCAATCTTTATCTTCTTTACTTACCCTAAAACTATCTCGACATTTACTAATTCCTTTATTAATTACAAACTTATTCATTGTATGAGTTTGTAAAAACTGCTTGGTCTCTTTTTCATATTTTATAAAACACTCGCAGAATAACCAAGCAAGCATCATATTAACATAATACTCTTCTTCTAAATAAAAACTATTTAAAACTTTAAAAATTTTATCCAAATATTCTTTATTATTTACAAGTTTAAAAAGAATAATTAATCCTACTCTTTTTACAAAAGTCTTTTTGTCGTTAATAAGTTCTAAAGCCAAAGAAAAATAATCATCTTTATTTTTATCTGTTATTTTAAATTTTAAACTATCACAACTAGCCCAGTTATCTATTTTATTTGCAAATTTTATTAGATATTTTTTAAAAACATCAAACCCTCTTATTTGACAAATTAAATTTCCTATAATAACCGTTTGAGTGTGATTTTCCCATTTCCAATGATCTATAAAGGATATAAAGTTTCCTTTTGATATTTCTTTTATAATCTTTCTTACTTTTTCACTAGGAACAGCTATGCAAGGCATTTGAGTATTAACAATTCGCTTTTCCCAACTGCCTTTATATTCGCCTTTACTAAATGATAGTAAATATTGCGAGAATTCTTTTATATCACTTTCTAACCATTTTTCTTTAATTAGTTGCATTGGTTTAACTTCCTTATTGTTTTTATAATATCATTTTTTAATAAATTTTCAAAAAAATATAGTAAAAATGTTGCTAAAACCTTTATAAAATCATATTTTTTAGCAAATTTATTTTTTTTAATTTTTTTTGTATGATATAATAAAAATGGAAAATAAGGAAGATTACTTTATGGAAAGCAATGTTTTTATTTCTGGCATACAAATAAATGACATTAATAAAGGTGGAATTAATTACCAACAAATGTCTATTAACTATTGCGATAAGAATGGTGACGAAAGTTCATTTTTAACAAGCATTATGCCTGAAAATTCAATGGAACAATATCAAAACGGATTATTAGGAGCATTAAATAGTACAACCCTAACAGGGGCAATTTATGGCGCCGTTTTAACAGACCTTACAGTAATTAAAGATAGTGAAGATAAAAAACATTTAATTGGTTTTGAATCTTCCTACGGACTTATTTTAAAAAACGAAGTTAAATTATATGAACAAGCAAAAGGCTTTGAACAATAATTAAAATAAAAAAGAACATCCTTAGTTACAAATTTTTGAAACCAGCAAAAAAACGAACCTAAAACAAGGGTTCGTTTTTTTTATTTTTCTACATATTCCCAATGATAACCACCTGCAGTTTTTGCTTTTCCTTTACAAACTTTAATTATACTGCTTATATCAACACCAGTATCTCTATTAGCTTCCGCAATACTAGAATATGTTTTTTGAGTTTCTGAACAAAATACACATTTCATTCCGTGTTTTGGAATTAATTTTTCTTTTATTTTATAATTTTCATTATAATTTTTTAAATAAGACCAGTGAAACCCTTTTGCCGTTAATGCACTATTAGAACAACACCTACTTAATTCTGATGGTAAAATTCCAAGTTCTTTTGAAGCCTCAACCATTGAGTCATATATTTTTTTTGTTTCAATACAAATAATTTGCTTATTCGTTCTTTTTTTCTCACCTATGCGATAATCTATATCAAAATTTTCACTATATGTCCAATGAAGATCACCTGCTGTAAACCTATTGTTTTTAAGTGCTCTTTTAATATTGGTTGCGTTAGGATATTTATCTAAGGCATCTATAATTCTGTCAAATAACTCCCCAGTCTCAACGCAAATAATACTACGGTAATTATGGTTTACAGAAGGTCTCCAGTTTTCATTCCATTCGTCCTTAAAACACCAATAATAACCATTTGCAGATATGTTTTTTTGTCTTCTATAGCAACATCGACTTATTTGAGAAGCATCTGTCGAAGTTTCTCTTGCCGCATCTGCGATAGACAAAAAAGAGTTTATAACATTGTAATTATTTATATCAATTTGTAATACCTCAACCCCCATATGCTCACCATTATTTCCACCTTTTGTTAGGTTGTATCCTAGGTTGTAAGTATCATAATATTTTATCCAGTAAATTTCTCTTTGATTTGCTTCTTCTTGCGTTAATATATTTTTTTCAATTATTTCATGAAAAAAATTATCCCACCCATATTTATTTATTGCACGATAAAAGTATGGATTATTTTTATATCCATTACCATTATTCCATCTAATTGAAGTTTTCCTTTTTGTTTGACCTATATATGAAACTCCATTTATTTTGTTTGTATGTTTATAAATTATCCATTCCATGAATACATTATATCATACGAAGAATAAAAACAATTCGATTTTATAAAATATTTTTATAAAATTAAAATGGCACTTAGACGTGTGCTTGTCTTGATACAAGTGTCGTCGCTTCGCTCGAACACGACAAGCACACGGACAAAACTAAATTTAAGCAGACAAAAAAAAGAGTTAGGAATAAATCCTAACTCTTTTATTCTGCTAGTTTCTATTTTTCTAGCCCTTAAAATTGTTTGTTTAATCTAACAAGTTATAATCTTTTGTTTATATAAAAAAGCATAGATTTTTTACAATCAGTTTTTTTTGCTTCTATCCACATAAGTTGTATGTAACAATTTGTGCGCCTTTTCTCCGCCAGGAGCTCCAAAATAATTTTTATAAATATCAACAATTGCTGGGTTTTTGTGAGATTTTCTTGTTTTGTTTTTCAAATCGCTATCATACAATCCTTTTGCTCTTAAACCTGCAATTTGTTTGTTGTTTGTTATATA
>JAFWWV010000071.1 GCA_017523305.1 Clostridia bacterium | reverse complement strand
TTGATATGGATCTACTGGTTCAGGTAAATCTTCATAATTATCTACAAACTCTGGTTGTTCATTTTCAAAAGGATTATTTTGATTAGAATCTTCTTCAACGTTTTCAGCTTCGTCTGCTAACTCCATATCGTTAACTTCGTTGACAATAAAGTTATTAACAACTTCGTCAACTGGTTGTTGCTCTGCTGCGTCGTTATCGTCGTCATCTCCGTCTGTTGGTAATGAATCTACTTCGTCAGCAGTTTCGTCAAGTTCAACAGCATTAGCTAAAACTTCGTCTGCTTCACTTAAAGCTTTTTCAGCTTCAACAACAGCTGGGTCTTCATCTGCAACAGTTTCTGGCTCTACTTCTTCTGTTTCAGGTTGTTCTGCAGTTTCGTCAAGTTCGCTATCTTTTGCTGGAGTATCTTCATTTAAGATTTCTTTTTCTTCTTCTACACCATCTTCATTTGCAACATCTTGAGCGTTTTCGTCTTCGCCTTCAGCACCTTCTTCCTTATTTTCTTCAGCATTTTCTTCTTCAGTTTTTGCTGCTTCTTCTGCTGCTTTTTGTGCTTCGAGTGCTTTTCTTGCCAAGATATCTTCTTCTGTTTCTGGTGGTGGTACTGGTTCGCCTAAATCTTGTTCTCCTTCTTCACTAGCAGGGGTTACGTTTTGGCTACCAAACACTGCTGGAGTTGTACCTTTAATTTTGCTTTGTCTAATTGCTTTTTGAATTTTATCAAGTACGATATCAAACTCAGCTTTATCTTCAAAGTTTTCTCTTTGAATAATATATGCTACTTGTTTGTTTACATAAATGTAACCATAACCAAAGTTCTTTTTAACTTTGTAAAGTCTTGAATACATAATTGATGATGATGCCATTTCTACACCATTTTTATCGTATGCTGTAACATAAAATTTATCATCATAAAATTCGTACTCATCGGTTGTGCCGATATTACGTTTGTTGTTAGCATTGATAATTGCTTTCATTAAAGGTGAATATCCAGCAAAAATCAAGCCTAGAATGCCATACACAATAGCTTCGACTATTGAGCCCAAAACAGCCATAACGAGCGCACAAGCCAAAATAATGACTGCACAACCGTATATAACCTTCATTGAACCACTTGTTTTGATATTATGTTTAGCAAAATCATTAAATACTTCTTTTGAATAAGTTGTTTTTGTTCTAATCATAATTTTTATCCTTTTAGTTTAAAATTTTTTTTATAATAAAATTGTTTTTATATTTAGTATGTTAACATTGTGTTAAATTAATTATAAAAACAAAATTAATACCAGAGTTAAAAAATAAATTAATAGTTTTCTAAAACTGCGTTCATATCTAAAATATCAGCAGTTGTAATAATACCTATTGGTTTTTCGTTATAAGTACCCTTTTCGGTAATAATAATAAGTGAAAGTTTGCGATTAATATAAAAGTAGTTTAATGCTTTTTCAATTGTCATATTTTTATCTGCTACCCTATAATAATTACTTTCATCATCTTTAGTAATAACATCTAAAACTTTTGTGTTTGCAAGGTATGTTGAAATATCTTGACCTTCAATTAATTTTCTACCAATAACTTCAATTAATTTTGAACTAATAGCAACACCTTGTAAAACGTCGTTCATATAAACAGGAATATTATGATAACCTGTTCTTGCCATAATTTCTAAAACATCTTTAACAGTTGTGTGTTCGCCACAAATAACAACTTCTTTATTACAAACTTTGTTAAATGCTGTTGGTGGTGTTGCAATAAGTTTTGCAATTTTTTCAAACTCATCAACAACTTCATCATGTGGTTCAGCAATAACATAATTTGGGTTTGTTTTGTGAACAATTGAGTTTCTTAATCTGCCATAATCAATAAGGTCATCTTCATACTTTCTCACTACACTGTTAAGTGGAACAGTTTTTCTAATTAAATCAGCATAACTGATACTACGTTTAAAACCATAAATTGTACGAAGTGAATAATCAATGCTATTATAGGCAATTATAAATCTTTCACTATTCGATTTAGTTTTAACAGCTTTTGTCATTAAAAAATTCTCCTAATTACTAGAAAATATTATCATATTTTATCAAAAATACAAAACAAATATAACATTTATTTATTTTAATTGTTGCAATTTTAATTAACTTTGTATATAATACATTTTGAAAGCACTAAGCGGGGAGCTAGTGGTGCCCTGTACCTACAATCCACTACAGTAGGGCTGAACATCAATCTCGGCAAATGTTTATTAAACAAGTGCTTTATTTTTAGTGATGAAGTCAAGGTCTTATGCAATTGTTAACTATGAACCATGTCAGGACCTGACGGTAGCAGCATTAAGTAGACCTAATGATGTGCCATAAGGTAGCTTTGGCAGAGCTAGAAGTAAAGAGTACTATTTAATATCATTTGACAAAATTGATTGTGCTTTCTTTTTTTAACTATTCAAAAATTTTAAGAAAAATTCTTAAAGTTTTTTGTAAATAAATGCAAGAATTTTTGTGTCTAGAAAAATGTATTTGATGAAAAATTAAATGCATTTTTTGTGGTTATAAACCCCATTTTTAAATAAATTTTTGCGTTTTATAAATAAAAAAAACAAACAAAAGGATAAAACAACTATGGCAAAATTAAAGTTAAAAAATATAGATAATTTAGCAACAGAACTAAAAAATAAATTTAATGGAAATTACAATTCTTCATTAAAAATTGGTATTGTTGCTTGTTGCGATAATACAACAACAAAAAATTATGCCTATGCCCTTGCCCAAGTTGTTGAAAGAGAAGTTATAAAAAACGGTGTAGAAGCTGAAATAATTTTATTGCCTAGCCTAAACGAAAGGTTTAGAAATTTTAATAACGATAATTATGTTGTTTCTGCTTACAAAAACCAAATAGCAAACTTTTTAGAACTTATGCTTTTTGATAAAAACCTTGATGGTGTTGTATTTATTCCTAGTGGTTTTAACTCAACACTTGGTTGCTTAGCAAGTTCTATTAGACTTAACTTACCTACACTTGTTTTACCACAAGGTTTAACAAAAGTTGAAAATGAAAATAGTTTAGAAGATATACTTTCCTACCCAGGCAAAATTGCAACTGGAGAAAAAAGTGTTTTTGACCTTGAAGAAAAACAAAAAAGTTTTGGCGAAACATACGGTTGTGGTTCAACATTTAACAGCGAAGTTATTTTAAATTTAATTTTAGAAGTTATGGAGTTAACTTTAAAAAATTCTGCTACAACATATGCTCAAACACACGAAAAAGATGCTGAAGCAGTCCTAACAGGTCAAACAATTGTAAGTTTAGCAAAAAATAGATTACCACTTAAACGTATGATAAACAAAAAATCAGTTGGTAACGCACTTACACTTAACTTCTGCTTAGGTGGTAGCCCAGTTATTATTGATGCTTTAATGTATTTATCAAAAGAAGCTGAACTTGATATGGATGCAAACAAAGTTTTAGGCAGTGCAAAAAACATTCCTGTTTTATATAATACAACACTTGGTTTAAAACAATTTATTGAGTTTGGTAGCACTTGGGGTTTAATTAAAGCAATGATTAAAAACAAAATTATTGACGGAAATTACAAAACATTTGCTGACACAACTTTAAGTGAAGAAACTAAAAAAGTTACAAATTATGAAAACTTTACTACTGTTAAAAAAGAAAGTTTAGTTGTTCTTCGTGGCAATATTGCAGAAAGATTTGCTATTGCAAAAACAATTAATATTAGTGAAGATAAAACAAAAGTTATTGGCAACACTCAAGTATTTAGTAGCGACCAAGAAGCTTGCAACGCTGTATTAAATAAAGCTTTAACAGATAATAGTGTTATTGTTATTAAAGAATGTGGCAAAACTACTGAAACTGGTGCTTCAACAATTTGCCAAACAACATTAGCGCTTGAATCAATGGGCCTTACAAATAAACATATTGTTGTAACAGACGGATTTGTTCCTGATGACACTACTGCCCTTTGCATTAGTTGTGTTTACCCAGATAGCAACGGTGGTAACATTAGATTTGTTAAAGATGGCGACGAAATTGAAATTGATTTTGTAAAAGGTAAAATTAACTTAGAAATTAATTCAAAAGAAATGACTTTAAGACAAAAGAAATTTATTAAAGAAAAACGTATTTTACCTAAATACTTACAAAAATAATTAAGTTTTTATATTAAAAAGCAATAAAAAAAACACCAAATTGATTTTGGTGTTTTTTTGTTTATATTAAGCTTCTGGATTAACAACAGGTGGAGTACCTACTTGTGTATCTTCAGTAGAGCCTTCTTTACTTGCGTGAATTGCTTTCATTTGATCTAAAACATCTTGTGGTGGCAAAACATCTATATCTTTTAGTTCATGTGAACCTAAAACAGATGTATCTACACTTCCATAAGTAGCCGCCATTTCTTCTGAACTGGAACTTTTAGAAGAATGATTAGCTATAATTCCTTCTATAATTTCTGCACTAGCTGAAGAACTAGGTGTTTGTATAACCGGATGTTCTCTAAGACCTTTAAGATCTTCTTCATTAAGACCTTTAGTATCTTCTTTATGAAACACATCAATTACACCCGAAAAATGTTGATATTTATATTCTTTTGGTTCTTGTTTTTTATCTTCACTCATAATTTTCCCCTTCTTTTTACCTTAATTTTATTTTATTATAAAATAAAAATCAATTAAAGTCAAGGTCACTTAAAGATAATTATAAAAACTTATGAATAAAAAATTTTAAATTAATAAACAAAACATTAAAAAAACACCAAATTGATTTTGGTGTTTTTTTTTGTTGATATTAATTAAATTTTATAATTTTTCTTGCGATTTTATAAATAAATTTGCAAAGGCCCATACCAAATTTGCTATCTGTTGCAGTTAAGCCTTCGATATTATGTTTACATCTCTTCCAAAGTTTTTCGTCTTTATCTCTTAGATATTTCCATAATTCTTTTTTCTTCTCTAAGGCTTCCTTATCGCCAATTTTAATAAGGTAAATTGAAGTAATAGCCATTAAGATAGAAACATAATCTGACATATATTTTGCTAATTTTTTAGATTGTTTTTCAACTTCGTCAAGGTCGTAAGCATCAATTAAAATTTTAGTTACTTTTAAGTGTTGGTCAATACGCTTCATAATAACTGATTCGTTAACTGATTGATCTGCCCTACCAATAAAGTATCTATAAAAATCTTCATTCATATAGTACATTGTTTTAATATATGGAAGTGGAACATAAACAAAAACGTTATCTACATAGAAAGTATGTTTAGGAAGTTCAAGTTTAATATCTTTTAAAATTTGTGTTCTGTAAATTACAGTATGCATTGCAATAAATTGAGATTTTTTAAACTTTTTAGCTTCGTCAAAAGTAAAAACTTTGTTTTGTGGGAAAACATTTTTTAAGTTAACCACTCTTTGAGTATTTGTTTCGGTATACTCATAAACATAATTACAAATAATCATATCTACAAGATTTTTTTCTTTATGGAAAGTTTTAATTTGGTTAAGAACATTTTTTAATGAATCTTCATTAACCCAATCGTCACTATCAACTACTTTATAGTATAAACCTGTTGCGTTTTTTATACCTTGGTTTACACCTGAACCGTGTCCACCATTTTCTTGATGAATAGCTTTAATAATTGTTGGATATTTTTTTGCATATTTATCAGCAATTTCTGCTGTGTTATCTTTAGTTGAACCATCGTTTACTAAAATAATTTCAACATCTTCGCCACCTGTTAAAAGTGTTTCGATACAATGTTCCATATAAGCTGCTGAGTTGTAGCAAGGAACACAAAAAGAGATATATTTCATTTGTAATTACCTACCATTTTCTTTATTTATAATTTCTTGAGCTAAATCCATTGCTGATTTAACTGCAACGTCCATATTAATATATTTATAATTGCCAAGTCTGCCTAATAAGTAAAAGTTTTTAATTTCTGAACAATATTTTTTATACTTTTCAAACATTTCAAGGTTTTCAGCATTAATAATTGGATAATAAGGAATCATACCTTCGTTTTGTTTATATTCTAAAGAATATTCTTTAATAATAATGGTTTCGCCTGTTGGTGGTGTAACTGTTGTAAATTTTTTAAACTCGCTAATACGAGTAAAATCTTGGTCAACAGTATAATTAACAACAGCTGCAGGTTGATAAGAATCAACATCGTGAGTTTCAAAATCAAATCTTAAAGACCTGTAAGGAAGTTTACCAAATTTATTATCTAAAAACTCGTCAATAGGGCCAGTAAATACAACATAGCCATCAAAAGGTTCGTTATTATAATAAACTTGATGACCTACAAGAGTTATAACATCTTTTGCTTGTGTATTTAATAATATTTTAATGTTTTTATGTGCTAGCATATTTTCAAACATTCTTGTATAACCATCAACTGGTTGAAATTGATATTTATCAGTAAAATATCTATCTTCATAAGAAGTATAAACAGGAACACGACTAATTGTATTAGGGTCAAGTTTATCAATAGTTGTTCCCCATTGTTTTTCACTATAATTTACAAAAATGTTTTTAACAACAAACTCTGCAAAATCTTTAATTTTTGGGTTTGCGTTTGAACGAAGTTCTAAAATGCTAACTTTTTTATTTTCACCATACTCTTCGTATGAAATTTTTTTAATTTCTTGGTACTCTTGTTCTGGGTAGCATCTTTTTAAACTTTCCATATTAAATGGAACAGGAACATAATTTCCCCTTAAATTTGCTAAAACTTTATGCTCGTATGGGTACCATTTTGTAAATCTTGATAAAAACTCAAAAGACTCATCTAAATTTGTATGAAAAATATGTGGACCATATTTATGAACTAAAATATTTTTATCTAAATAATCATAAGCGTTACCACCAATATGATTAAACTTTTCAATAACTGTTACATCAAAGTCGTTATCAGCAAGTAACCTTGCGCAAGTAGCACCAGAAAAACCTGCACCTACTACAATAGCTTTCTTACTCATTTATTCCCCTTTGTTTTTTAATTTTATTTTTTAAAAATAGCGCAATTTTCACACTATTTTTATTATAATAACACATTAAAAAATATAAACAAAATAAAAAACAAAATTTTTAAAATATATAACTTTTTTTATTTGTTTTTACATTAAAAATTCTGTTAAATAAAATGTTTTTAAAACAAAAAAAAGAACAGTTTTTTATTTAACTGCTCTTTTTTATTTTTAATAATTTCTGTTGTTTCTTCTTGAAAGTTCAATAATTTTTCTTGTTAGTTTTTTTGCTTCTGTATCGTCATCATAATTAACATTTGAAGATTTTGCTTTAGGTGTTTCGTCAACTTTTGGTTTTGCTGGTGTTGAACTTGGTTTAGAAGTTTTACGTGTACCAGTTGCCTTTTTTGTTTTTGGTTTTGTTTCCTTTTCTTCGTTGGTAGCAGTATTTTTTGAACTTTGGTTTTTAGTTGAAGACTTTTTAGGTTTTTCTTCTTTTTGTTCCTTTGGTTCTTCAACTTTAACTTCAGTTTTATCTTCTTTTAAATCTTTAGAGTCTTTATTTTTTTTGTCCTTTGATTTTTTAGGTTTTGGTTCTTTTTCTTTAGTTTCTTTAACTGCTGGTTCTTCTTGAGTTGTTTGTGTTTCTTCTTGTTTTGTAACTTTTTTATTAAGTTTTTCAAACTCAGGTTTATTTGATTTTTCTTTTTCTAAGTCAATTTGATTATTATCTTGTTCAATGCAAGCAAAAAGTAATAAAACTGGAGTAATATTAAAAATACTCATATTTGGTGAAGAATCAAATAATGCTGAAACAAATATTGCAATAAAGTTAACTAAAGCAAAAAATTTAAAATGGTTGAAGTTTTTAAATGTCATCATATATTTTTTAACATACAATGGAATATTTAAAACAAATCCTACAATACCAGTACATGTTAAGTAATGTAAAAAGAAGTTATGACAATTTACAAGTGAAAAACCACCTAAATCGGTAAGTCCTGGATATGCCCCAGCCAACGCTTGTGGATCACGAGTAATATAGCCAATACCAAAAATTGGACTAGACTTAAATTGTTCCCAGCACCAAGTCCAAAGAGATTTTCTGCCATTAGGTTTAAAACCTAAGTTAATGTAATATGAAAGCAAGTTAACAACTTTATCGTAAAAAACAATTACAAGTGTAGTTAATGCAACAATAGCAATTGCTAAACAAATTAAAAATAATTTTTTGTTTGAAGAATATCTAAATACAACAAAAAAGTATACTAAACTAATAATTCCTGCAAGTAAAAGAGCGATTCTTGAAAAAGTAAAATAAATAGCAATATCAAAAACAATAGCAAGTAAAACAAATAAATAATCAAATTTATTTTTTAATGCTAGGTAAAAACAAGCACAAAGGCCACTGAGCATAAAAATTGCAGCTGTGTTAATTTCGCCAGTACCTACTCTAACTACTTTATTTTGAATAGCATAAGCAAAGTCGCCAATTTTTACATAAGCAATAACAAGTTGTAAAGTAATAATAACTGCTAAGAATATAAAGCATTGAGCTAAATATTTTTTATAGTCTTTAATAAAGTTTAAGCAGAACCAATAAATACCATAAACAATAATTGATAAAGCAACGGTAATAATAAATTCTAACCAACCAAAATGACCTATAATACCTGCTAAACAGTTACCAAGAGCTGATAAAACAAAAAACCAAAACATTTTGCCTTTTACAAAAGTTTTTTTGTACTTAAATTTTTGTAAAAGAACATAAGTTACAACGGTAATAATAAAAATACCAATACAAGTTCCGTAATAAATCCAGTTAAAAACACCAAAAATACTGTTAATCATATATGAAACAGATAAAAGTGGAAGTAATGTTGCTTTTGGATTTTCAGGACAAAAAACAAAAACAGCAATTTCGTATAAAACTAAAAAGCCAATTGAAACATAAGGAAAATTAATTCCCCAGCAACCAGCAATTAGAAGTGAAATAACAACCATCATCCAAACACTGTTTAATGCGTTTGCAATTTTTGGTTTTAGGTTTGAAAAAGTGCTATTTTTATTTGTGTTTTTATTTACAGCTATTTCTGTCATTTTTTTGTATCACCTTTTTATTTTGTTTTTTAGGCAAAAAATATTATTTTTTATTGCCAATATACATTTTAAACTTTGCATAGTACTAAACTAAAGTTTGCATAGTACTTTAAATAAAATTTTTTATTTTTTTAAAGTTTTTATTATATATATGTATATAAATAATTTAATTACTACAACCTATTATATTTAAATTTAAAAATAAATCAATAGTAGCAAGCAAAAAAAACAGCAAGTATTTAAACTTGCTGTTTTATTTAGTTATTTTCTATTTGCCAATCAATTGGTTCCTTACCTAAAGACACCAAAATTTCGTTACATTTTTTAAAATGTCCACAACCAAAAAATCCATTGTATGCTGAAAGTGGGCTTGGGTGTGCGCAAGTTAAAACGTGATGACGAGATAAATCAATATCTTTAACAATACTTCTTGCACCGTTTCCCCACAACAAAAATACTACTGGAGTTTGTTTTTGTGAAATTTTATTAATTACTTCTTTAGTAAAAGTTTCCCACCCCTTACCTTTATGGCTAAACTTTTACCTTTTTCAACAGTTAAAACACTGTTTAAAAGTAAAACACCTTGTTTTGCCCATTTTGTTAAATTGCCGTTATTTGGAATATACAAACCAAGTTCGCTATTTAACTCTTTAAAGATATTAACTAAACTTGGTGGAGCGTCTACTTTTTCAACTGAAAAGCATAGTCCGTGGGCTTGACCTTCATTTATATAAGGGTCTTGACCAATAATAACAACTTTAACATCTTCATATTTTGTTTGATTAAGTGCATTAAAAACATTTTTATCTTGTGGATAAATAGTTTTTGTTGCATATTCTGTTTTTAAGAATTTTTGAAGCGATTTAAAATAATCTTTTTCAAACTCGTCTTTTAACAGTTCATACCAATTTTTTGTTATATAAAACATATGTACTTCTTTTTATTTTTTGTGTGTTTTAATATATTCAAATGCTTTTGTTGCTGCAATAGCACCATCGCTACAAGCAGTAACAATTTGTCTTAATGGAGTTTGACGAATATCGCCTATTGCGTAAACACCTTCGTAATTTGTTCTCATACAATCATCAGTAACAATATAACCTTGTTCGCTTAAAGTTAAGTTACCATCTACCATTTCTGTATCTGGGCCACGGCCAATACATACAAATAAACCATCAAGTTTAATTTCGGTTGTTTCGTTTGTAACTTTATTTAAAACTTCAATTGATTTTAAAACAGTGTCGCCAGAAATTTTTGAAACTGTACTGTTGTAAACAATTTCAATATTTTCTTTATTTTTTACTTGTTCTGCTAAAATTTGGTCGCCACGGAATTCGTCACGTCTGTGAATTAAATAAACTTTTTCAGCAAGGTTGCTTAAATAAAAGCAATCTTCAAGTGCTGTATTACCACCACCAACAATAGCAACTGTTTTGCCTTTAAATAGGTTGCCGTCGCAAGTTGCACAGTAACTAATACCTTTACCAATAAAACTTTTTTCGTTTTCAAGGTTAAGTTTTCTTACACTAGCGCCAAAACCTAAAATTAAAGTTTTTGCTTTGTATGAACTTTGGTAACATTCAACTTCTTTAACTTCGCCTTCAACTTTAACTTTTTTAACTTCGTCCCAAGCAAATTCAATGTTTAAACTTTGTGTATGTTCAAACATTTTTGTTGCTAAATCCATACCAGAAATTGTTGTAAATCCTGGATAATTAGCTACTTCATAAGTAGTAGCAACTGCTCCACCTGGAACACTTTTTTCAATGACTACAACATCAAGACCAGCTCTTTTAGCATAAATTGCTGCTGTCATACCTCCTGGGCCGCCACCTAATATTGCAATATCATAAATTTTATCCATTTTAAATAACTCCTCCTAGTTTGCATATAAGTTTTTGTTACTTTTTATTAAGAACTCAAACATTTTTTATGATTCTATTATAAAATTATTTTGTGCAAAATGACAAGTAAAAAATGATTAATTTTATAAAACTTTTTTATAATTTTTTTTATTTAACTTTTTAAATTTTTTAGTTTTTAATTTTTATAAGGCTTTTACAATTTTAAGTTTTAAATTTTTAAAGTTTTAATATTTTTTAAAGTTAAGTCTATATTAAAAAGCATACAACTTTATTTAACCTTAAAAAGAAAATAAAAAAAGAACATACAAAACTGTATGCTCTTTTTGATTTTTGAAAATAGTTTTTTTCCAAAACTTCCAAAGATTATCTCTTTGAGAATTGTGGAGCTTTTCTTGCTTTCTTTAAACCATATTTCTTTCTTTCTTTCATTCTTGAATCTCTTGATAAGAAACCTGCTTTTTTAAGTTCTGGTTTAAAGTTTTCGTTTTCTTTAACAAGTGCACGTGCAATAGCGTGTCTGATAGCACCTGTTTGGCCTGTGTATCCACCACCATAAACGTTAGCAATAACATCATATTTATCTTGAGTTTCTGTTAAAACTAATGGTTGGCGTACAACTAATTTTAATGTATCAAGTAAAAGGTATTCGTTAATATCTCTATTATTGATTGTGATTTTACCTGTACCATTTGCAATAAGTCTTACTCTAGCAACAGCATCTTTTCTTCTACCTGTTGCGATGTATTGTCCTGCAACACCTTTTTTCTTTGAAGTTCTTACTCTTTTTACTGGAGCTGCTTTAACTTCTGTAGCAACTGCTTCTTTTTTAACAGTCCTTGGTTTTCTAGGAGCTTTTTCTTTAACTTCTGTATTTTTAACTTCTTCAGCCATTATTCTCTAACTCCTTTTAATGTAATAACTTCTGGTTTTTGTGCTTCGTGGTTATGGTTAGCATCTTTATAAACTCTTAACTTTTTAATCATTTTTCTGCCAAGAGAATTTTTTGGAAGCATACCTTTAACAGCTTCGCTAACAACAAAATCTGATTTTGTTCTCATAAGTTCATCATAACCAACAGTCTTTAAGCCACCGACAAATCCTGTGTGATGATAGTGTTTTTTATCTCTTAATTTATTACCTGTTAAAACAAGTTTATCACTGTTTATAACAATAACATGGTCTCCTGTGTCAACGTGCGGAGTATATTCTGGTTTGTTTTTGCCTTTTAAAATTGTTGCTACTTGGCTTGGAAGTCTACCAAGAGGCATATTTGTTGCATCAACAATGTACCATTTTGATTCCACAGTTTGAGGTTTTGCCATAAATGTTTTCATATTATATCTTTCTCCTTCAAACTTTTACTAAATAAATAATAATTTTACTGCTGCAATTTAGTTTTTACAGCTAAAAAAGTGTGTTTGCATCATATTATTTATCGGGGCTAATCGACAAACATAATTTTTGCTAGTAAATATAATAGTAGGTTTAGTGCAATTTGTCAAGTGCTTTTTTGAGTTTTTATACTAAAAAAACACACTAAAAGTGGCTTTTTTAAAGTTTTTCCACTTCCCCGTGTGTTTTTATGTTTTTTATTGGTTTCTTTTACAATTTTATAGTTGTAAAAAGTGTTTTTTTTATACTTAGTACTCTACTTCTTTTAGGTACAACCCGTCTGGGCTTACTGTTTTACCAGCTTTATGTCGGGCGTTTCCAAGTAAAACTTTTTCAAACTCTTCTAAAGATAGTTTTCCCCTACCTATTTCAATTAGACTTCCCACTAAAATGCGAACCATATTATACAAAAATCCGTTACCAGTTACACTAAAAGTTAGCCAGTCACCAGTTTTTTCAAGCGTTGCTTTATAAATGGTTCTAACTGTGGTTTTTGTTGTTGCGTTGCTTGCTACAAAAGACGAAAAATCGTGTTCTCCTTCAATTAATTTGCAGGCTTTAAGCATTTTATCAAGGTCTAGTTTATAATAGCAAAATAGGACTCTTCCGTGGTCAAAAACGCTTAATTCGTGGCCAGTAAATATCTTATATATATATGTTTTAGATTTTGCACTTTTTCTACTATTAAAATTACTATCAACTTCAAAACTTTTAACTACTCTTATATCTTTTGGAAGTTTTAAGTTTAAAACAACTGAAATTTTTTCTGGTTGCACAGTAGTTGAAGTAAAAAAGTTTACCACTTGTCCTAAAGCGTGAACGCCAGCGTCTGTTCTTCCACTAGGATAAGTTTTACATTTTTCACCCAAGCACTCTTCAATAGTATTTTCTAAAACTTCTTGAATAGTTAAACCATTTTTTTGCCTTTGAAAGCCACAATAATTTGTACCCAAATACTCTAAAATTAAACAAATATTTTTCATACAAATATAGTAACATATTTTAAATTAAAAAGCACTAACTATTTTTTTAAAGTTTTAATATAAAAAATAGGTAAAAATTTTTACATAAAATAAGGCGTTTACCATTGATTTTTTAGGTTTTTTTTTGTATACTAAATGTGCGAATTTATTTATTAGGAGAAATAGTAAATTATGAAAATTACAGTTGATGGCAATACAGCCACAGCACAGATAGCATATGCTTTTTCCGAAATAGCATCTATCTACCCAATTACACCTTCAACACCAATGGCTGAAAATGCTGACGAATGGCAAGCTAAAGGTGTTAAAAACTTATTTGGTAGCACTGTAAAAGTAACACAACTTCAATCAGAAGCTGGTGTTGCAGGCGCAGTTCACGGCAGTTTAACAGCTGGAGCTTTAACCACAACATTTACAGCAAGCCAAGGTTTACTTCTTATGATTCCTAACATGTACAAAATTGCTGGCGAACTTTTACCATGCGTTTTCCATGTTAGCGCAAGAGCACTTTCAACCCATGCTTTATCAATTTTTGGTGACCATGCTGACGTTATGGCTTGCAGAAGCACAGGTTTTGCAATGCTTTGCTCAAACACAGTTCAAGAAGCAATGGATATGGCAACAGTAGCTCATATTGCAACACTTAAAAGTTCTGTACCATTTATGCACTTCTTTGACGGATTTAGAACTTCACACGAAATTCAAAAAATTGACGCAATTTCAAATGAAGACCTTTTAAAAGTTCTACCAACAAAAGAAATTGCTGCTTTTAAAGCCCGTGCATTATCAAGTTATCACCCACACCAACAAGGTACAGCACAAAACCCAGATATATACTTTCAAAACCGTGAAGGTTGCAACAAATATTATGCTGACGCTGTAACATGCGTTCAAAACGCACTTAAAGATGTTGAAAGCATTACAGGCAGAAAATACAACCTATTTGATTATTACGGCGACGAAAACGCAACTGACGTTGTAGTTCTTATGGGTAGTGGAACACAAACAGCACTTGAAACAGTTAAATATTTAAACAGCAAATATGGTAAAAAATATGGTGTATTAAACGTAAGACTTTTCAGACCATTTGCTTCAAAAATTTTCACAGAAGCATTACCAAAAACAGTTAAAAGAATTGCTGTTTTAGACAGAACAAAAGAAAGTGGTGCTGGTGGCGAACCATTATACAAAGATGTTGTAACTTCTCTACTTGAAAACGCTAGAACAGACATTAAAGTTGTTGGTGGTAGATACGGCCTTGGTGGAAAAGAATTTACACCAAATATGGTTAAAGCAGTTTTTGATAACTTAGAAACTGAAATGAAAAACAACTTTACAGTTGGTATTAATGATGATGTAACATTTACTTCCCTAGCAGTAGATAACTCTTTTGATATTGAAGATAAAAACTATTCATGCAAATTCTTTGGTTTAGGCAGTGACGGAACAGTTAGCGCTAATAAAAACTCAATTAAAATTATTGGTAGCAACACTGAACTTAACGCTCAAGGTTATTTTGAATATGATTCTAAAAAATCTGGTAGTGTAACTATTTCTCACTTAAGATTTGGTAAAGAACACACTAATGCCCCATACCTTATTACAAAAGCAGATTTTGTTGCTTGCCATAACATTAGTTTTGTTGGTAAATATGATATGGAAAATGATTTAAAAGAAAATGGTGTTTTCTTACTAAATAGCCCATATGATGAAAAAGAAATTAAAAACATTTTACCTGCAACTTTCTTTAAAACTATTAAAGAAAAAAATGCAAAACTTTATATAGTTGATGGCAACAAAGTTTCTGTTGAAGCTGGCCTTGGCAAAAGAATTAACGTTGTTATGCAAGCATGCTTCTTTAAATTAACAAACATTATTGACTACAACACAGTTGAAAATTTACTTATTGATGCAGCTTCAAAAACATATGCTAAAAAAGGTCAAAAAATTGTTGATGCTAACGTAAAAGCAATTAAAATGGCAACAGAACATTTAGTTGAAGTTGATTTAACAAACGTTATAGGTTGCGAAACAGTTGCTCCTGAATACGAAAGCGATTATGCTAAAAACTTTATTAAAGTTATTGAACACAAACACGGCGACAACTTACCTGTTTCAAGTTTTAACGCAAGTGGCGTTGTACCAACAGATACAGCAAAATTTGAAAAACGTGGTATTTCAGTTGAAAGTCCATGCTGGTTAAGTGAAAATTGTATTCAATGTAATATGTGTGCAGCAGTTTGCCCACACGCAGCAATTAGACCAGTTTTAGTTAGTGATGAAGAACTTAAAAATGCTCCAGAATCATTTAAAACAGTTAAAGCTATTGGCGTACCAAACCATAACTTTAGAATGCAAATAAATGTAGCAGACTGTACAGGTTGTGAAAACTGTGTAAAAGTATGCCCTGCTAAACAAAAAGCATTACAAATGAAATCTTCAGTTGAAAATGCAAAAGCAGAAAAAGAAAATTACAATTACTCAAAAGATATTGAAAACCCAACAACAATATTTAAACCAAACACACTAAAAGGTAGCCAATTTAATAAACCTTACTTTGAATTTAGTGGTGCTTGTGCTGGTTGTGGTGAAACACCATATATTAAACTTGCAACACAATTGTTTGGTAAACGTATGGTTATAGCAAACGCAACAGGTTGCAGCAGTATTTATGCAGGCAGTGCACCAACTTCACCATATGCTAAAAACAAAGATGGCAGGGGTCCAGCTTGGGCAAGCAGTTTATTTGAAGATAACGCAGAATTTGGTCTTGGCATAAAACTAGCTAAAAAAGCAGCTAGAAACCAACTTAAAGTTGATGTAGAAAAATATGTAAGCGAAAACCAAACTGGCGAACTTACAGATTTATTAAATAAATGGCTTGAAAATTTTGAAGACGGCGAAGTTACATACGAACTTTCAAAACAAATTGCTCCACTACTTAAAGGAACAAGTTTAGAAGGTAAAGAAAGTGATTTAACAAAAGAATCTGTTTGGATTATTGGTGGCGACGGCTGGGCTTATGATATTGGCTTTAGTGGTTTAGACCAAGTTGTTGCTAGTGGCGAAAATGTAAATATTTTAGTACTTGATACTGAAGTTTACTCAAACACTGGTGGACAAATGTCAAAATCTACCCCACTATCAGCTACAGCAAAATTTGCAGCTGCTGGAAAGAGAACTCCTAAAAAAGACCTTGGTATGATTGCTATGAGTTACAAAAACTGTTACGTAGCACAAATTGGTTTAGGTGCAAATATGGCTCAAGCAGTTAAAGCATTAAGCGAAGCTGAAAGTTATGACGGACCAAGTTTAATTATTGCTTATGCCCCATGTATTAACCACGGTATTAATATGAATGGTGCTCAAGAAGAAATTAAAAAAGCAGTTGAATGTGGCTACTGGCATTTATATAGATATGACCCAAGACTTATTGAAGAAGGCAAAAATCCATTTATGTTAGATAGTGCTAAACCTACAAAAGATTATGAAGAATTCTTAAAAGGCGAAAGCAGATATGCAGCACTTCAAAAAATAGCTCCACAATTTGCTGAAAGTTTATATCAAGAAAGCAAAAAGTATGCTGAAGAAAGATATCAAAAATATCTTGAACTTTCACAAAAAAAGTTTGATTAATTTCTAAATACTAAAATTAAAACAAATAAAATTTAAATTTTAAATAAAACAAAAAAAAACAAACCAAGAAAATTTGGTTTGTTTTTTTATTAAATTAAAACTTAAACTTTTTGAAATTTAAAATAAATTGTAGAATTATAATCAGTAACTTCAGCCACACAATATTCGCCATTATTATAACTTAAAATACAATACCCGTTTGTGTGACCTTCATCTTTATAAATTCTAATAGTTTTTAAATCGTTAGTTTGTGAATAATAAAGAGTTTGTTGTTCTTGCCCAGTTTTTGCTAAAACAACTGTTCCATCATTTTTAAAAGTAAAATTAAATGCTTTATAAAATGAACCCGATTCTTGTGAATATTTTTGTAAAAATTCGCTTTCGTTTGTTACTTCAAAAGCGTCCCACAAATCTTGTTTATCTTGTTGTGTTGCATCACTATCCCATACAATAAAACAATTATCTGTACCTTTTAATGTTACACCTGCAACAGAATATGGACTTGGGTCATTACCACCACAAGCAGTAAGCAATACACAAGAAAGTGCTAAAACAAAAGTGCAAGTAATAAGCCCTAAAATTTTCGATAATTTTTTCATAATTTCACCCCTTTTTATTTTTATAAAAAACCACTTGTTAAAAGCAATTCTCTACTAAAAAGTTTAATTATATAAAATTTTTTTGTCAACTTTTTTACTATTTTTGTTTTTCACATATAACAAGACAAAATAAAAAAGAGTTAAGATATAAAAATCTTAACTCTTAAAAACATCAAAAATAAAATACTATTTCTTTCTTTTTTCAATATCTTCTTTACCAGCGTAGAACCACCAACTAAATTTATTTCTCTTTTTACGTTTAGCAATTCTAGCAACAATAAGTAAGAATATTAAACCACCTAACACACCTAAAACAATATATAAAATATAAATGTTACTTTCTATTTTAACATTAATTGTTTTGTGTGAAGAAATGTTATCAAGTGAAGAATCATAAACAAAATATTCAAAAAGACCTAAGTTATATTTTTCTTTTAAAACTGCTTCACTAACCTTTTCGCCGTATGTTACAGAAGTTACAATTTCTTTACCATCTTGCATAACAAAAGTAATTGTATAAATATTTGGTACAAAAACATCTGTAACAACTTCGTTGCTAACAATATTTTCAAGTGGTTTTTTATCCCAGTATGGTGGAGTGTTATTAAAATTTTCTTTACCTTCCATTGGAATAATTGGATAGTCAGTTTCGCTTAAACTTTGACCATATTGTTTTTGAATAGTTGTAAATACGTCACCATCTACTACAAAAGTAACAGTATAAACGTTAATATTAATACCATCTAAAATAATTTCGAAGTTATCAAAAATATTTTTAACAACATAATTTTTTTGTTCGTCTATAGCAATTTCTTCAATTTGTTGAGAAGTTTGCCATTTAACATAAACTTTTAAAGTTGAAGTTGATTGACTATAAGCTTTTGTTAAAGAAATACTAAAACTAAATGAACCTAAATATTCAATACCAAGTTCGCCTGAATAAATTAACAAGTATGAATCAGTGTTTGTTTCAGGTAAAGTTGCGTAGTATGTATTTATTTTCCACTTAGCAAAAACTGTTACATTACCTGTGCTTCCTGTTTCAATTTGTTCAATTTTTTCGCCAGTAAACTCGTTATTACTAAACCAACCCATAAATGTATAACCATCTCTTATAGGGTCGTCAAGTTCAAAAGTACTATCAATATAAGTGTAAGTTCTTTTTAATGTTTGTTCAACTTCATCAGTTTTCCACTTTCCTTCGTTTAAATTATATTCTATTGAATACAAATTTAAATCCATAACAGCAATAAATGTAAGTGGTTTTTCAATTTGATATTGACTTGGAGTTACTGGTAAATAAACACCAGGTGTTGCAGTTGCTAAAGCCCAATATTTAAATGTATAACCATCTTCTTCAACAACAGGAATTTCTTGAGCTGAAACCATTGAAAAGTGTTCAACTTTTGTTGTATAAACAATTTCGCCTAAAACAGAAAATTGAATATCATATTTTAAATAAGTAACTGTATAAACGCCGTCAATTATTTGAATATTATAATTATCATTACTTGCTGTTGCAGTAATTTCATATTGACCTTTTTTAGTTTTCTTATCAACTGAACAATAATAATTAATATTTAATTCGTCGCCTTCAACATAATCGCCAGTTACAACGCTTTGGAATTCTGAAACATAAGTTTCGCCGTTATAATTAGCATTAACATCAATAATAGAAATTATAATATCTGCTTTTGTAATTTGATAATAAACAGGACTTACATCAAACAACAATATGTAATTTGCTTTTTCAAAAATACCGTTATCGATTGTTTCTACAGTACCTTTGCTGAAAACATAATTTCCTACATTTTCACCAGCAGCTCTAACTAAACTACCAGTAAACATAGGTTGTTCGCCTTCTATATGGTTTGAATAAGAATATGTATAAGCGTTATCGCTTTTACCATAAGTTTTACCTTGATTTTGGTCTGGAGTAATAATAAGGTTTCTTGGAGTAATTGCAAATTTAACTTGATTTGAATTGTTAAAAACTAAGTTATAGTTAGTTGTTTTAAAGTTGTTATTATCTGTTAGGGCTAATGAACCTTGATTAATTAAATACTCGCCAACATCTTTACCAACTACTCTGCCAAGACTTCCTGTAAAAGCAGGAGTTTCGTTTGAAACATAACCACTTACATTAAATTCAATGTTTGGTTCTGTTTCGCCATAAATTTTGCTTTGGTTTGCGTTTGGCATAACAATTAAATTAACTTTATTAATTGTAATTTTTGCTTGGCCATAATCTGCAGAATAATTGTTTTGTAAAAATTTTACATAAACGGTGTATACGCCTACATCTTTAAAACCTATTGGATCATCTTGCCAATTTGTGTTATCTAAACTGTATTTAAAATAAACGCCTTGGAAATCTGTGCAAACAGGATTTAAATAATGATTTGTACCTGTATAACCTGTTACAACATCTTCTACTTCGCAACCAGTAAGTTGACCAAGAGTAATTAAGAAGTAAACAGGGTTTGTATTAAATGTTAAAATATAGTTGCTTGCTTTAAAACTACCGTTATTTGCAAGTGCTAAAGAACCTACTGTAATTTTATAAATACCAGAGTCTTCACCACTTTCTCTAGAAAGAGTACCTGTAAATAAAGGAGTTTGACCAGGAAGATTGTTTGAATATGTATAAGTTAAAACTGGGTCTGGAGCCAAATAATCTTTTTCTTGGTCATCATCAGGTGTAACAAGTAAATCACGTTTTAAAATTGTAAAAGCATTTGTATTATTTGTAATTTGCAACTCATAATTATCTACTCTAAAGCCAGTAGCGTCGTTATTAAGCATAGTTAAATCGTTTAAGTTAATATCATAACTACCAGCATCTTCGCCATTTTCTCTTACTAAAGAACCACTAAATAATGGTGTTTCACCAGTAGCTTGGTTCATATATTGGTAAGTTAAAGTTGCTGGAGATGTTTCGCCATAAGTAATTTCTACAGCATCAGGAACAATTAAAAGTGGACGCTTATGAATTGTAAAGTTAACAACTGTACCACTAAAAACTAAGTAATAGTTATCTGCGTTAAAGTCGCCTTTTGACTGAATAGCCAAAGAACCCATAATAATTTTATAAGTACCAACATTTTCGCCAGTTACCCTTGAAAGTCTACCTACAAACTCAGGTGTTTCATAATACCCAGAACTTTGGTAAGAAATAATAGGTTCTGCACTACCATACAATTTTGATTGGTTTGCGTATGGAGTAATTACAATTTCTTTTTTAGCAATATTAACAACTTCGCTATCAATTACGGTTTCATAGAAAGGTGATTCAATTTTAAAATAAACTGTTCTGTTTCCTTGGTCTTTAAAACTAAAGTTTGTAGATTGCCAAGAGTTTTCCAACCCTGTTAAACTGTAACTTATTTGGTAAGAACTTGGTTCGGTAACATTAACATTAATTCTGTGTTCGCCACCGTCGTAAGTACCATTAAAACTGCTAGAAGAATAATTAATTTCGCCTAAAACATATTTTGTTTGAACTTCCATAGGTAAAACACATCTTTTGGAAGTATCTTCAAAATAATATCCAGGATTGTTTTCTACTGGAGATAAAATGTAATATGGAGTCCAGTCAGAACCTGTTGATTTATATGTAAATTTATATGGTTGAGAAATAGTTGATGCGTTATCATCAAACAATAACTCCCCACTTGTAATTTGCATATAAATAGCAAAATAATCGCCTGTAACATTAAGTTGTTCTTTTACATCAATTGTATAATAACCTGTTTGGTTTGAAGTAAATAAATATTTATCAGCACCAGTTGCGTGTTTATTTTCAATTTTAACAGCACTAGAAAATTTATTTTTTAAAGAGTTTGTTAAGTTTGCTTCAATGCTAACATTACTTTCGGTTAAACCATCAAGATAATAAACATAAAAATTTGTTTCGTTACTAATTAAAGTTGTAGGCATTTTAAGTCTTGAAATATATTGGTTTGCAATATTTTCATTTTTATAAACGTTTGCTACATAATAATTAGAAGATATTGGTCTTGATTGATATGAAACGTATGAAGATGAACCATCAACAATATAATCAACAAAATCATCATTACCATCAATATTGTTGTAAGTAATGCTATCGGTATTTGTTTTACCTACTCTTACAAAACCATTTACATTTTGTTCAGCATTAAAATCATCATACATCAAATAAAAGTAACCACCGTGGTATGAACTACCTGTACCCCAAGAGTTTTGAGCAATATAAGCACCAGTATGTGTACCATCAATAAAAGGTGCAGAATAATTATCGTCCCAACCCACAAGAGTAATCATATGGTTTTGAGTTTTAGTACCTGGATAATAATAAGCAATGTTATTGTAATAAGCATCGTCCCAGTAAATAGAAGATGTAACAGCACCATAAGTTTTAATGTGGTTTTTAATTGAATTTCTTAAATCTAATATTTCTTCTTGAGTACCTGCTTGTGACCTTGAAGGATAACTAAAAGATTCAAGTGCAGTATAATCTGCTTTAACAGCACTGTTATAAAAGTTATCTCTATAATTGTCGGTTGCAGCACTATTGCTAGCCCAATTAAGTGAATTACCAAAAGTATAACCTTCGCCAGTAGCTTCTAAAACAGGACCTTCTTCACGAGAAAGATATTCATAAGCAAGTTCAAAAGTACCACCAGAAATTTCACTTAAACCACTGTTTAAAACAAGTGTGGTATATGCTAAGTGAAGTTCTGAAAAGTTTAATGTTTCGCCTGGTGTATAAACATCACTTTTATAAATAGTTGTTTCAAGCGCAGTATTTGTAGCAAAAGTCCAACAAATATCTGTACTACGTTGGTCGCCTATATTTTGATTTAAATTTTCATAATTATTTTTATTTGCTTCATCAAAATTGTTGATGATTGAATTTATATTATATAAAACATATTCAGTTGGAAGTGAACCTGTACCACTTAAAGATTTATAAGCATCACTTGCGTAAAGAGTTTCAAACTCAACTTCATACATACGTGGAGTTGTTGCGTAGGTTGATTTTTCTTCATCAGTAAGTGCAAGATATTTTAAATAGTCTTCAGTATATTTTTGGTTTAAAGCAACTGTTGAATTTTCAACAGTTGTTGCCTTTGCTGGTTGAAAAGTAAACACAAAAGATGCAGAAAACACTAAAACAAACAAAACAGCAAACAAAAAAGGTATATTAAACACCTTGGCAAAACTATTTTTTATACTTTTTGCAAATTTTGTCATAACTCCACCTTTTATAACTACTATTAAAAGTATATATATAGTATATAATTAAGTCAACTTTTTACACATTTTTTGCTAAAATTTTTAAGCAAAATTTTTTATATTTTAAAAAAATAAAACCATAGTTTTTACATAAAAATTCAATAAAATTTTTAAGTAAAAAAATAAAAAACCCTTAAATAAAATTTAAGAGTTTCTTTCTTCAATCATAGATTTTACTTTTATCAGTCTTATACGAGATGCCCTATCGTTTTCTTCAATCTTCATTGCAATATATTTAATTGTTTCGTTTAGTTGTGGAATCATAACAAATTCAAGAGCATTTACACGCCTTTTTGTTCGTTCAATTTCACCAGCCAAAACCTGACAAGTTTTTTCAACGCTTGCTAGTTTCATAATTTTTGGCATAATATCTTTAATTTTTTGTACTAAAATATCCATTTCTGCACTACTGTTAACAAATGAATATGGTAGTTCGGTTGAAGAGATTTCAGTTAATTCAATTTCAGGCGTAGGAACATTCATAACTGATTTTTCGCCAAAATGCGCCATAAAAGATGATACAGGAAAAGCAAACATTGACAACACTTCGTGGCTAGATAAATATGCTTTTGAAATACAAAATTGTTGCAAAAGGTTGCGTATTTCGTCTTCAGTTTCAACACGTAAAGCATAGTTTTGTTTTACTAAAACCGAAAATCTTCTTATCATTTCATCAGTTTTATCTTTTAATAATTTATGACCCCTAACTGCAATTTTAAGTCTACCCTTTAAGGTTTTTAATTGCATTCTTGTTGGGTTAACGTTAAGTCTTGCCATAATAAAACTTTTCCTTTTTTATATCGACTTTTATTTTTTTTATTTAGGTTAAAAAAGATAAATTAATCTTCTTTAACTTCTTTTTTTAAGTATTTTGTAATGTATTCAAGTCTAATTCTCTTTAACTCACTAACAGGTAGCATTTCAAGTAATTCCCAACCAATATTTAAGGTTTCTTCAATACTTCTGTTTGATTCGTAGCCTTGATTTATATATTTCTTTTCAAACTCGCCTGCAAACTTAGCAAAAATTTTATCGCTTTCGGTTAAAGCTGATTCACCTAAAATTGCAGCAAGTTCTTTTGCTTCTTTACCCCTAGCATAAGCTGAGAATAATTGGTTCATAGTGTCACTATGGTCTTCTCTAGTTTTGCCTTTACCAATACCCTTATCTTTTAAACGAGAAAGTGATGGTAAAACATCAATAGGTGGATTAATACCTTTTTTATACAATTCTCTTGAAAGTAAAATTTGACCTTCAGTAATATAACCAGTTAAGTCTGGAATTGGGTGTGTTTTATCATCTTCAGGCATAGTAAGAATAGGTATTTGAGTAATAGAACCGTTTTTGCCTTTAATACGACCAGCCCTTTCATAAAGTGAAGCCAAGTCAGTATACATATAACCTGGATAACCCCTTCTGCCTGGAACTTCTTTTCTTGCGGCAGAAACTTCTCTTAAAGCTTCAGCGTAGTTTGTAATATCTGTCATAATAACAAGAACGTGCATACCTAGGTCAAAAGCCAAGTATTCAGCGCAAGTTAAAGCCATTCTTGGAGTTGCAATTCTTTCAATAGCAGGGTCGTTTGCAAGGTTAATAAACATAACAGACCTTTCAATAGCGCCTGTTTTCTTAAAGTCTTCCATAAAGAATTCTGCTTCTTCAAAGGTAATACCAATAGCACAGAAAACAACAGCAAATTTATCGTCTTTACCTAAAACTTTTGCTTGGTGAGCAATTTGTGCGGCCAAGTTTGCGTGTGGTAAACCGTTCATAGAAAACACAGGAAGTTTTTGACCACGAACAAGAGTATTAAGTCCGTCGATAGCAGAAATACCTGTTTGAATAAACTCGTTAGGATAATCTCTAGCTGAAGGGTTAATAGGTTCGCCGTTAATATCCATACGCTTTGTAGGAATAATAGGAGCACCATCATCTCTTGGAGAACCAAGGCCATCAAATACCCTACCTAACATATCTTCTGAAACACCAAGTTGTAAACTTCTACCTAAAAACCTTGCTTTTGCAGTAGAAATTTCTAACCCGTGAGAACTTTCAAATAATTGAACTAAAGCTTTGTCGCCGTTGATTTCAAGAACTTTACCACGTCTAATTTCGCCGTTTGATTGAACAATTTCAACAAGTTCGTCGTACTTTACATTTTCTACATTTTCAACAAGCATCAAAGGTCCAACAACTTCTTTGATAGTTTTATATTCTTTTATCATTTTTGTTTTTAGACCTCCTCACCTTCGCTTCTTAAAGCTTTAAATTCTTTGTTCATTTCTTTTAAAATATTATCAAATTCGTGAATTTCACTTTCTTCAATAAATTTTGATCTGCTAATTTTTTCTTTAGTTTTTAAATCTAAAATTTCTTTAATACCCACACCTTGAGATAAAAACTCGTTTGATAAGTGGTGGTAATTATAAATAAGTTCTAACATTTTAAATTGTTTTTGAATTGAAGTATATGTATCAACTTCGTGGAAAGCATTTTGGTGTAAAAAGTCTTCCCTAATCATTTTTGCTGTTTCCATAGTAATTCTATCTTCATAAGAAAGTGAATCGGAACCAACAAGTCTAACAATTTCTAAAAGTTCATTTTCTTCTTGTAAAATGGTAGAAACAAATTGTTTTAAATCGTTAAATTTGCTTGAAACGTTATCGCTATACCAATCTTTAAGTTTATCAGCATAAAGTGAGTAACTTACAAGCCAGTCAATTGCTGGGAAATGTCTTTTATAAGCTAAACTATAACTTAAACCCCAGAAAACTTTAACAATTCTTAAAGTTGCTTGGCTAACAGGTTCTGACATATCGCCACCAGGAGGTGAAACAGCACCAATAGCAGTAACAGAACCTACACGCTTTTTATCGCTAGAAAGAGTTTTAACAATACCAGCTCTTTCATAAAACTCTGCTAAACGGCTAGATAGATATGCAGGGTAACCTTCTTCACCAGGCATTTCTTCAAGACGGCCACTCATTTCTCTTAGTGCTTCAGCCCAACGAGAAGTTGAGTCAGCCATAATAGCTACATTGTAGCCCATATCTCTAAAGTACTCTGCAATAGTTATACCTGTATAAATTGATGCTTCTCCAGCAGCAACAGGCATATCTGAAGTGTTTGCAATAAGTACAGTTCTTTTCATTAAAGGTTGTTTTGTTTTTGGGTCAAGTAGGTTTGGAAACTCGTTTAAAACGTCAGTCATTTCGTTACCCCTTTCACCACAGCCAACATAAACAATAATATCTGCGTCAGCCCATTTAGCAAGTTGGTGTTGAACAACAGTTTTACCACTACCAAAAGGACCAGGAACAGCAGCAACACCACCCCTAGCAATTGGGAATAGTGCATCAATAACCCTTTGACCAGTAACCATAGGTTGATCAGGTGTTAATTTTTTATAGTAAGGTCTGCCCTTTCTAACAGGCCATTTTTGAAGCATTTTAACTTCAACTTTTTTGTTTTTATTTGTTTTAATTGTACCAATAACTTGTGTAATGTTATAGTCGCCTTCTTCTAAAGACTCAACTACACCACTAACACCAAATGGTACTAAAATTTTGTGTTTAACAGCAACAGTTTCGTCAACATAACCAAGTTCGTCACCAGCACTAACTTCTTGACCAACTTTAGCAGTTGGATAAAAGTGCCAAATTCTTTCGTGGTCTAGGTTATTAATTTCAATACCCCTTGAAATTTTGTCGCCATATTTTTCTTGAATTCTGTTTAAAGGTCTTTGAATACCATCAAAAATACTTTCAATAAGACCAGGTGCAAGTTCAACAGAAAGTGGTTCGTTAGTAGAAACAACTTTATCGCCAGGTCCTAAACCACCAGTTTCTTCATAAACTTGAACTGATGCTTTGTCGCCACGCATTTCAATTATTTCGCCAACAAGACCTTTTGAACCAATACGCACAACATCAAACATTTTAGCGTCTTGCATATTTTCAACCACAATAAGTGGGCCAGCTACTTTAACTACCTTTCCTTCCATTGTTTTCTTACTCCTTATTATTTTTTAAAATGTTAACGCCTAAGGCTTTTTCAACATCTTCGTTAATTTTGTTTAATGCATAATTGCTTTTCCTTGTTCCACTTGGAATTACCAATACAACAGGATAAGCAGTTGTTTTTGTGTCGGAAATTATATCTTCAACATATTTTGCATAGTCGTCAGTAATTAAAATCATTTTATACTGACTAATTGCTTTATTTAGGGCTACACGAGTTTTATGTTCGCTATCTACGCCAAAAACATCACACCCTACTGCTTTAAAAACCAAAACACTATCTTTGCTACCAATAACGGCTATTTTATCACTACTATCCACCATAATACTCCAAAAATCTTTCTTTGATTTTATCTTTTAAATTATTGCATTGATAAGACATTATAAGTCTTATATTTTTAATTTCACTTTCCTTTTGAAAGCAATAATAAGCAAATGGGGCTATAGTGTTTACATCAAATTTTTTTGGTTTTAAACAGTCAAAAATAAAACTATTTTTTAAAACTTCAAACTTTACATAACTATTTTCTGTTTCGTTACTTAAAGCAAGTTTTGCAAATTTTTGTAAAATTGGATTTTTTATTTCACTTAAAACAGAACTATCTTTGTTAAATATTTTAAGTAAAACTGCATTACTTAATGTTGCATTTTTAAGTTTTTGAGCGTCCATTGTGTATTGAGTTGAAGAACGCATTGCAACTGAAATGTTTTCAATATCAATTTTAAGAGAAACAATTTCAGCAAGAAGTTTATCTTTTTTTACAATGTCTTTTAGGTTTTCGAACATATACTTTTTAAATAAAAAGTCTACTTCATAACCATTAACTTCTTTTTTACCAACATAATCTTGAAACTCGTTTAACGCTTTTTCAATATAAGAGTTATTAAAATCTTTAAAGTTTTTAGAACTAATTAAGTCTTTAATTTTAACCCAGTCATAATTACCTTCTGCTTGAACAAAATCAGTGGTATCTTGCTCTAACAACAACCCTTTACAAAAACTTGCAATATTGTTGTAGTCATATTGAAGTAAGAAATATTGTTCAAGTGCAGTTGAAGGTGTTTCTTGAGTTATAAACTTTAAAAGTTTTTTAGTTTCAAAATTAAGTAAAGTTTCTATTTCAAAAGGAGAATCAATGCTTACGCCAGAACCAAAGTTTGTTTCTTGCAAAGTAGCAAGTGCTGTTTTTGCGTTTTGCGCTTCAACTAAACGGTTTAAGCACTCTTTTGTAATTAAACTATTTGAAAGTGCTGCAACAACACTGTTTGCATACAAAATATTTTTAGTCACTTTTTTCTCTCCTTTTCTTTTAAATTTTTAATTTTTTTTTAGAATAAAATTGCGTTAACTTCATCTTCTACTTCACTAAAAGAAGCTGAAATTAAATCTTCAAACAACAAGTTTTTATCACAACTATCGTTTGATAAAACAAGTCCTACAGAGTCAAACTCTGCTTTACTTACATTTAAACCTAACTTTTTAACAACTTCTAAACCTTCAATATCTTTATTAGTTAAGCCTTTAATGTTAACAAATAAAGTTTCATTTTTTTCGGCGTTTTTCTTTAAAAGTTTTTCAACTAGTTCTAACATTTTTGGTTTTTCTAATTGCAACAAAACATCAAGGGCTTGTTGTTTTAAGTCCTTTAATATGTTTTGTTTTTTATTTAAAATAATCTTTCTGCCTTCAATTTTTGCTAAAGTGTTATTTCTTTCAGCAATTTCACTTGCTTTTTCTTGCGCTTTTTCTTCAGCTTTAGTTTGTTTTGTTTGTTCAAACTCTTTAGCGTCAGCTAAAATTTCGCTTGCTTTAAGTTCAGCTGTTTCAATAATTTCTTTAGCTTTTTCTTGTGCATCAAGTAAAATTCTATTTACAATAGCTTGACCTTGCATAAGTTAAGTTTTCCTTTTAAAGTTGTGTAAAAAGTAAAATCTGTTTTAAAAACAAATTTTTTTAAGTTTTTTATATATTTTTTTTGTTTATTTTTTTCTCTTTTATAAAAATTAAGCAATTAATAAAAGTGAAATAACAAGAGCTAAAATAGCATATGTTTCAACCATAGCTGGGAATAAAATAAGTTTACCTGATAAACTTTCTTTTTTAGCAACAGCATGGATACAACTAACAGCAGTAGAACCTTGTTGAATAGCTGAAACATAACCAACAATAGCTAAAGGTAAAGCAGCTAAAAGAACTTGTAAACCTTCAAAAACTGTTGTAGCAGCAAGTGCACTATCCATACCAATAATACCAAAAACAAAACCGTAAATACCTTGAGTAGCTGGAAGAACAACCAATACTAAAGCTTTACTAAATTTCTTTGGGTCTTCTGATAAGATACCAGCAGCAGCTTGACCAGTCTTTTTAAGAGCAATAGCTGAGCCCATACCACAAAGAAAAACACAAAGAGCAACACCAAATAAACCAATAACACTTCCTAAATTCATAATAATTTTTTTTATCCTCCTTAAAATTATTTATTAAACTAAATTAGGTTAACATAAGAAAAATCTGTACCAAACGGAACAAACAATTCACCCTCCCCTTCATAAAATCTTGAGAAGAACTCAATATATTGAAGTCTTGCTACGTGAATATACCCACCAAGAGCACCCATAGCAATGTTGAAGGAATGACCAACAATTAAAATTACAGCACCTATAATAAATGTTATAGGACTAGTTAAAAATCCTGCAGCTAAATCGTTAAAAATAGAACCGATAATAGCACCACTAAGCATTAAACCAAAAAGTCTTGCGTAACTTAAAATATCTGAAGCAATGTTAATAATACCATAAAGCGAACCAAACGCTTTTGTAAATCTATCAAAACCTTTATTAATACAAGCAATACCAATTAGACTTATAGATACACTACCTACAGCAATATAAATACCAATTGTACCAAGACCTATAAAAATACCTGCAAATTCTAATACAAAAAGAATTAGTCCTACAAAGAAAAAATCCCACATAAAAGCAGTAAAAATTGCAGCGCCAACTTGTTTGCGTTTAATAAGTAAAATACCTTTTAATAAAAACGAAACCATAATTTGAACAACACCTGCGCCTAAACAAGCAGCAAGTAAAGTTATAACATTGTTAACTGGGTCTGGCATAACTGCAGGTGGAATAAATGACCATGTGTCGTGACCTACACCAAAGAAGGAACCAAACAGAATACCAAATATAACCGTAAATATTCCCCCAATACCTACAACGTTCATTAATTTTTTAAAGCCCGTTGCACGTTTTTGTTTTAAAGCCATTATAAAACCAAATGCTATTAAACATAAACCGTAACCAATATCAGCCATAACAAAACCAAAGAAAATTGAGAAGAATAATGCTATCCAAGCGTTAGGGTCTAACTCACGGTAATGTGGGGCTGAATACATATTTGTAACAAATTCAAACTGACTAATTACTTTATTATTTTTAGTAATAGTTGGTGGAATTTCGTCTTTTTCTGGTTCAACAAATTCATATTCAATGCTGTCACTAACCTTTTGAAGTTTTTTATCTACCTTTTCTTTTTTATCTTTTGGTAAATATGCTTCTAACACAAAGGCTTGTGAAGTACATCTAAATTTATTTTCAGCATCTTCTTTAGCCATACAGAATTTTAAATAATCATGCATAACTTTAAGGTCTGCTAAATATTCTTTAAAATTTAAAAATTTATTTGAAACTTCAACTTCCTTTTTTTCACATTCTTTTAACTCTTTTTCGCACTCAAAAATAGTTTCACTTGCAGTTGAATCAATTTCAATATTTACTTTAACAAAACCAAGTTCGTTTAATTTTTTTATAACTTTTACACTTTCGGCGTTGTGTGAAAACAATTTAATAATATTTGCTTCATTACCCACAACTTCGTATGTAGTAAGAGTACACTCTTCTTCTAAATATTGGTCGAAAGTTTTAAGTGATGTAGATGGTATTGTTCCAAGTAAAATAGTTGTATGTTTTGTATTTTTAAAATCACTAAAATTTTCTTTAACTTCACTAAATGGTAAAAGTTGATTTATTTTATTTTGTAAATTTGTTTTTTCTTTTTTAATATCTGCTTGAAGATTTAACAACTCTTCTATTTGCTCTAAAACCAAATTGAGTTTATCTTTTTGGTTTACAATTTCTTCAAACTCTTGAGTTGAAACATCAACTATAGGGTCATATTTTTGTTTTTCTTTTTTAGGTTGTTGATCAAGTTTATCTTCAATTAAAGTAATTGCTTTTTCAAGTTTTGCACGTTTTTGATCAAGGTTTGTATAATTTTGGTCGTTAAAAAAAACACTGGTGTTGTCTATATCTTCAACATCTTTTAGTTGAACCAACCTGGTTTGAAACAATCCGTCTAAGACTTTTTGTTTATCAGCATTGGCGCCATATAGTTTTAGTTTTAGCATTTCAACTATTGCCATTGTGTTTTTACCTTAAATCCCTTTATTTATTATTTTAATTGCCTTTTCAAAATTTTGTTTTGCTTTAATTTCTATTTCATTAGCATTTGCTTCGTAAGTTTCAAGCATTGATTTAAAATCTTCTTCTGCTTTATTTTCTGCTTCCAAAATTTTTGTTTTTAAATATTTTTTTGAGTTTTCTAAAGCGTCGTTTTTAATTTTTTCTGCTTGAGTTTCAGCTTTAGCAATTATTTTTATACTTTCTTCTCTTGCTTCAACTATTTTTTTATCAGCTTCGGCTTCTGCTTTCAAAATAGATTCAATAATTTTATTTTTCATAGCACTCCTTAAAAACAATACTTTTAAAAAACTTTGGGCTTTTTATGGTAAAAAAAATACTAAAAAGCGCAAACTTTCACAAATAAACTATGTATTTATATTATATATAAAACCTAAAAATATCAAGCAAAAAATTTGTATTTTACAATAAAAATTTTTATATTTTTAAATTTTTTCTTTTTTAATTTTTAACTACCCTACTTTCCTTTACTTTTTTTTATTTGTGGGTTATAAATAAATGTATTTTTTTTATTTTAAATTCAATTTATACACAAGAAAAAAGGAGTAATTTATTTATGTTTTTTGGAACAGAACTCGACCTAATTTTAGTATGTTTTATTGTTGTTTTAGGCAGAATTGTAGATATGGCCCTTGCAACAATAAGAACAGTTTTTACAGTAAAAGGCAAACCACAAATTGCTGCCCCAATTGGCTTTATTGAAGCATTCTTTTGGTTTTTAATTGTTAAAGCAGCACTTGATTATGTAATTACTAACCCAGTAAGCGATACATTATTACTTGCTGTAGCTTACTCACTTGGTTTTGCACTTGGAACTTTCCTTGGTGGATTATTATCAAAGAAGTTTGTTAAATCAAAAATTCACGTTCAAATTGTACTTAGTTCAAAAAATGACGAACTTGTTGAAGCTTTAACTGAAAATGGTTATGGCCAAACAATTATCACAGCAAAAGGTGCAAAAAAGAACACTGAAACATATATGATTTTTGTTGAAACAGATTCAGATAAACTTGAAAAATTAAAAGCACTTATTGACGAAAAAGATGAAAAAGCATTTATTTCTGTTAACGAAAGCAAATCAGTTTATAACGGATTTTATGGCACAAAATCAGTAAAATAATATATGTAAAAAAGTTACTTAACCACTTTTTAACAAAAAAAAACAAAGCTCAATAAAATGTAAAAAAAATAAACTTTTAAGGAAAAACACAAAAAACTTTAAAAGTTTATTTTTATTTTTTTTACAAAACATATACAATATAAAAGTATTTAAAAACTATTGTTAAAGGACTAGAAAAAAATGAATAACACACTTAAATATTTTAAAGAAATTTCTACTGTACCACGTCCATCTGGTAAAGAAGAAAAAATTAAAAATTATTTAATAAATTTTGCTAAAGAACATAATCTTGAGTACTTTTTTGACGATACCCACAATGTAATAATAAAAAAGAATTCCAACCGAGATAACTGCGATAAAACATTAATTTTGCAAGCACATACCGATATGGTTTGCGAAAAAAATGAAGATACCATAATTAACTTTGATACTGACCCAATTTTGTTAGATGAAGACGAAAAAAATATTTTTGCAAAAGGCACAACACTGGGGGCTGATAACGGCATTGGTTTAAGTATGATTTTAAGTATTTTAAACGACGAAAAATTAAATATTCCTAACCTTGAAGCCGTGTTTACCACACAAGAAGAAACAACTATGAACGGCGCTTTAAACCTAGATTTTTCACTTATAAAAGGCGAACATTTGCTTTCTTTAGACGGAACAGACGAAGGCAAAATTGAAGCTTCTTGCGCTGGTATGGTTGTAGCTAAACTTACAAAAAAACATAAAACAATAAAAGAAAAAACCACCACTCTACGCCTTGGTATTAAAGGTTTAAAAGGTGGTCACTCTGGCTTAGAAATCAACACAAAAAGATTGAATTCTATTAAATTACTATTTAAATTTTTAAAAACAATAAAAGATGTTCAACTTGTTTCAATTACTGGTGGTGGCAAATCAAACGCTATTGCAAGAGAATGTTTTTGCATAGTAAAAACTTGTGTACCAGCAACTGAAGTAAGAAAAAATTTAAAAGAGTTTTGCAAAAAATTTAATAAAGTAGAACCTGAAATTTTTAGCGAAGTTAAATCTTTAGCTAAAAAATGCAATAATGTTTTAACAAAAACCGATAGTAAAAAATTAATAAGTTTTGTTAATAAACACAAAAACGGGGTTTTAATTTATTCACCTGAAAAGAAAAACTTTCCGCTAACTTCAAACAACTTTGCAAATATAAAACTAGTTGACGGCGAATTAACAATAATAATTTCGCTTAGAAGTAGCGTTATAAGGTATGAAGCAGAAAAACTTGAAGAACTTGAAAATTTATCAAAGAAATACGACTTGAATTTTGAAATAACTTCTCGTGCACCATTTTTTGAAAGAAGAGAAAACTCTTACCTACAAAAATTATGTTGTGAAACTTATGGCGAGTTATACACAACCCCTGCCCAACTTCAAGATGTTCACGCTGGGCTTGAAGGTGGTGTGTTTATTTCTAAAAAACCTACACTTGATATTTGCGTTATTGCAGCAAATATTTATGACGCACACTCCCCTAAAGAAAGAGTGGAAAAAGAATCTATTAACCGAACTTATAAATGGCTAGAAAAAATTGTAGAAAACTTTTAAAATAACAAAAAAAACAATTAAACTTTTTTTAGTTTAATTGCCTTTAAAAATTAAAAAAAAAAATAAAAAAAAGTTAAGAAAATTTTCTTAACTTTTTTATTTTTTAATTTTAACCCCTTGCGTTGATGTATAAAACAATATCAACTGCAATACATACAAAACCAGCAAGAATTAATAATAAACCAATAATTTTAAATGCTGTATACATTCTATCTTCTGGGTCAATTTCGTTTTGTTGCCTTGCTACCCTTGTAATTCTTTTTGCTAAAACACAAGTTGCAATACCAAAAGCAAGTAAAATTAAACCAATAATAATTAATGGTTTGTGTAAAAATTGAAGTAATGAAACACCTAATAAATTAATCATAAGGATAAACCCCTTTATAAATTTCTAAAACTATTATAACAAATATTATATAAAAATACAATAGCAATTTTATGTTTAAAATTAACAAATAAAAATTTAAAAATTATTGCATATAATCAGCAAGTTGATATTTTTTAATAAAGTCATAAAATTGTGCTTGAGTTACTGAAAAATATAAACAAACATCATTTAAAGTTGCTAGTTTATTTACGCTTACAACTGTCCATGTAAGGTATGCTGACAAAACATTTTCGTCAATTTCATCTTCTGGAAGTTCTTTTCGCTCGATATAAATAACTTTGTTTTTTATGTTTATTTTCATTGTTGCTGTTTTTGTAAGTAAAAATTCACAACAATTTAAGGTTGCTTTGTTTAACTTTTCACTTTTTAATTTAGTTGCTTTTTTGTTAGGAATAATTAGTTTGGTAAAGAAATTATCTCTTGTTAAACTAATTAAAGTAACTTTATCTAAACTAAGTCTACTTAATGCTAAGTTTTCTTTTAATTTTGGTTTGACACCATTTTGAAGCAAAATATAGTTAAAAAAGTCATTTAACTCTTTACTCTCAATTTTTGCAAGTTTTAAAAGTAATAAACTTTTTACATTGCTTTCTGGTAGGTTTGCTATAAAATAAAACAAATCTTTATTGTTTAAAAAGTCTTGTTTTAAATCTTCATCTTTTTTAACTAAAAAGTGTTTAACTTGGTTTTGAACTTCTAAAAACTTATTCATAGGCAAATTAAACAAGTACTCTACTTTTTGGTCAGGTTTTGTTTCGCACATATTAAGGTAATAATCAAAAACATAATTGTTAAATGGGTCAAGAGATTTTAAATCTAACAACTTATTTTTTGCTATGTCATAATCTTTATTATTAATACAAGCAAGACAATATAAAAATTCCAGTTCAGGTTCGTGCTTTGCTTGACTTAAAAACTTTTCCATATAAAGTTTTGCTAATGTAAGTTCATCAGTTTGAGCAAAAGCTAAACCTATTTTAAAGTTATCTTCTTCTTTTTCTACTTTATAACTTCTTAACTTTTCTTTTATTTTTGCGTAGTTTTCTTTATCTTCTTCCACAAAATAAATTAAAAGCAAGTTGCATAGGTCTAAAATATTATCTTCGCCAAAAGTTTTAATTAGTTCTACACCTTTTTGACTTTCATTTGTAAAAAAGTATGCTAACGCAAGTTCTGCTCTAACACGTGGGTCGGTATAATCGCCAATTTTTTCTAAAACATCAATGGCTTTTTCAAATTTGCCTTTTGACATATAGTTTTCGGCTTGTGCTAATTTTTTTTCTTGCAATAACTTATCTTCCTGCCCTACAATTTTAAAACCCTTGGTGTTACCCTTTCCTATTTGTTTTAATTTTTGTTTAGCACTATCAGCAAGTTGAGAGTTTTCCATTATATTTACGCATTGGTTTAAATAGAACCTTGCCATCATATAATCTTTTTGCAATGCAAAATTTTCGCCTAAACCCCTAAAAGCAAATTGAGCAAATAGGTCGCCATCATTTAAACATAAATAGTAATAATAATTAGACAACTCTAAATTATTTACCATTGAATATGCTTGAGCTAAAACTAAGTGATAACTTGAAAGTAAAATTTCGTTTCGTACAGTTATTTTAGAAATTGCTGTATGCATAGACCTAATAGACTTTACTAACTCGCCATTTTGTAAATATTTTTTGCCTAACTCAAAATAAAATTCATCATCTTGATTAAATTGTATAACTTTTTTATCTTTATCCATATAACTAAACTTATTCTCTTATCCTACAAAAAAATACAAAAAGTAATAATCTTTTATAAAATTAGTATAACAAAATAAACAAAATAAACAAGTGTTTTTGGTTTTATTAATTTAATTTTACGCTGAAAAAGATTTTAAAAACTTTATTCTTTTAGTTATTTTTAATTTCTTAATTTTAGTGTTTTATTTTAAGAGTTCTATGTGTGTTATTTTTTATTAACTTTGTTTTTAGATATAAAAAAAGTGACGAGATTTTACTCATCACCTTTTTATTTTTTTTTATAGATAGATATATCTTCTACATTGTTCGCATTCAAGGTAGCCATCAGCTTTTAGTTTGTTCATAAGAGCTGCTGAAATTTCCATACTGCAACCACCACAAGAGTTATTGTTAAGTGGAACAAATACTGGGAACTTTTTATCTTGTCTGCAATGTTTATATTTAGCAAGCAAGTTTTTATCAATATCTTTTTCCATTTCCAACATTTGTTTTTTAATTTCTTCAAATTGTGGTTTTGAATTTTCTTCAAATTTATCGCACTCTGCTTTGCATTGTGTATATTTTTGTTTATTAATAACAATGTTGTTACGGCAAATTTCAAAGTTTTTAAGAATATCTTCTACTAATTTTGCTTGTGAAGATAAATTTCTTTCAAGAGAAACTAAAACATTAACTAAAGCATTTGCTTTTTCTAAATTATCATTGATTTGTTCTTCTGTCATACTATCAACACTTGTTTTATTAATAGCATTTAATTGAGTTACAACTTTTTCATATTCAGCTTTATACTTAGCGTGGTCTGCAATAGCTGTTTTTGCTTTATTTTCTAACTCGATTAATTTATTTTGAGAGTCTTTTCCAATTGCTTTAATTTTTTCTAAATTTTGCTTTGCTGGATTATTATCAAGTTCTCTTTTAAGGTTACGTAATTTACCATCTAATTTTTGATACTCTAATATTTTTTCAAACATATAAGCCTATACTCCTTTAGTTTTGTTAGTAAGTATGTTTTGTAACTGTTTTAAATAAGTTAATTTTTCTGGCATATCTTTTTTTGATAGAATTTCGGTTAACTTTGCAATTTCAAATTTTAAATAATCTACAAAGTCAGGATTAAACTCTACTAAATTTGATTTACCAAAAAGAATTTCATCTTGAGTTAACAAAACTTGCTTATCAACTTTTTTTACTTTTAATACGTTGTAATAAATTTTACCTTCCTTAACCATACGGTCTGAGCAAATAAAATAATTATTATCTTGTAAAAATTGTCTTAATTCTACAACATTTCGTTGTGGTTGCAAAACAAATTGGTTGTAAAAATTTGCTTGCTCATCTTTTAAAATTTTAATAATTTCTAGCCCACCCATACCAGCAATAATAATTTGACCGATATTTTGTTTGTTTTCTACTTGGCTTAGTGCTTGTAAACCATCGCCTACTAAAAAGGTGCAGTTTTGGTTGTAACTAGAATTTTTAAAATTAGTTAACGCTTTTTGCAAACATTTTGAACTTATATCAGTTAAAAATGCGTTTGTAATTTTGTTTTGTTCAAACAACTCTTTTGTAATATAACCGTGGTCGGCACCAATTTCAGCAACCACAGGGGTAAAAACCATATTACAAATAGTTTTAATGCGCTTATCTTTAGTCACAGAAACCTTCTAATTTTTTGCATCTGTTTGGGTGCCTTAATTTTCTTAAAGCTTTAGCTTCAATTTGTCTAATTCTTTCACGAGTAACATCAAATTCACGACCAACTTCTTCCAAAGTTCTTGGGTGTGAATCGTCTAAACCATAACGAAGTCTAATAACTTTTTGTTCTCTAGGGGTCAAAGTGTCAATAGCAGCAAGAAGTTGTTCTTTTAAAATAAGTTGAGCTGCGTTTTCAACTGGAGATTTAATTGATTCGTCTTCAACAAAGTCACCAATTTTGCTATCTTCTTCTTCACCAACAGGGTTTTCAAGTGAAACTGGGTCTTGAGCAATTTTTTGAATTTCACAAACACGTTGTTCAGAAATACCCATTTTTTCTGCAATTTCTTGAGCAGTTGGATCACGACCTAATGTTTGAAGTAATTGACGTGAAACACGAATAAGTTTATTAATTGTTTCTACCATATGAACAGGAATTCTAATTGTTCTTGCTTGGTCAGCTATAGCACGAGTGATAGATTGTCTAATCCACCAAGTAGCGTAAGTTGAAAACCTAAAGCCTTTTGTATAGTCGAATTTTTCAACAGCTTTTAATAAACCTAAGTTACCTTCTTGAATTAAATCCAAAAATTGCATACTTGTTCTGCCTACATATTTTTTAGCAATACTTACAACAAGCCTTAAGTTTGCTTCAGAAAGTTTCTTACGTGCATATTCGTCGCCATCAGCCATACGTTTTGCGTATTCAACTTCTTCATCACTGGTAAGCAATGGAACTTTACCAATATCTTTTAAGTACATTTTAACTGGGTCGTCAACTTGTACTTGGCTTGCAATTTTACTTAAGTCTTCAATTTCTTCAAAGTTTTCGCTTTGTTTGTTAACTTTAATTTTATTTTTTGCAAAGTACTCTACAACTTCTTCAATATCTTGTGCAGAAGCATCATATTTAAGCAGTCTTAAAATAATTTCTTCTTCATTTAAACTGCCTTTTGCTTTTGCTATATCTGCAAGTTTATTAATTTCTGGTTGGAATTTTTCGTTATACATTATTGTTTTTTATCCTTTATATTATTTATTTTTTTATCTATTTGTTGTATATCTCTTAAAATTTCTATTTTTTGACTATTTTCTCTAGCCTGACTATATAATTTTAAAAGTTCCTTTTTTTGCTGTTCAAGTGTTGGTAAGTCACCTTTTTTTGTACACTCGTTATAATATATTTCAGCAGTATCACCATACTCAGCAAAGTTGAAGTCTATAATTTCCTTTATATCTGGGTTATTATCTACATCAAAATAATCGAACAATGAACTTATTGTATAAGTTTTGCCTTCGCTTTCACACTTAACCACAAAATCGTACAAGTTTTGATAACTTGAGTTTTTGAATTTAAAGTTTTTTCTTACATCTTCAACTGCATAAGGTTGTTTGTGAATAATGCTTGCTATTATAAACTTAGTTGCTTTTGTGTTACCTTCTTGCCTTACAACAAAAGGTTTTTCTGGGGTTGCTTCAGCTTTTAAAGGGTTTGAAGGTTTAGTTAGTTTGCTACCACTTAAATCTCTTCTTAAAACATCAACTGAAATAAAAACCCGTTTTGATAAAACTTTTAAATAAATTTCCCTTTCTGCGTTACTATCAAGTTTTGAAATAATTTCAAGGGCGTTTGTTATGTATTTGTTTTTTTGATAACTATCATTTAAGTTATATTTTTGTGCTAGGCTTGTTAATTTGTATTCAATACAGTCTTCAGCGTTTAAAAGTGTAGACTTTAATTCTTCTGCCCCATACTTCTTTAAAAATTCGTCTGGGTCAAGGTTTTCTTTAAGTTTTACAACTTTAACTTCTAAACCTTGTTCGCTTAAAACATCTATTGCTTTATAGGTTGCATTTTGACCAGCGTCGTCGCCATCTAAACACAAAATAATTTTATCGCTATAACGCTTAAGTTGACTTGCGTGATAATTTGTTATTGCTGTACCCATACAAGCAACGGTATTTCTAAAACCTGCTTTGTACATTGCAATTACGTCAATGGTACCTTCACAAATAATTATGTAATCAATTTTTTGTTCTTTTTTAAGTTGCTTAATACTATTAATGTTATAAATTGTTCTACTTTTATCAAATATTAAAGTTTGGGTAGAATTTTTGTATTTAGCAAACTTGCTGTTTGGGTCAAGTGTTCGGGCAGTAAAACCAATGCAATCACCAAAACTGTTTAGAATTGGGAACATAAGTCTTGTACCAAAAACATCATATGCTCTACCTGAATCGTTAAATTCAATGAGCCCAGCAGTTTTCATAACTTCTCTTGAAACATTGTTTTTTTCAAGGTAAGAAATTAAACTTGTCCAGTCTGGACTGAAACCAATGTTGAAGTAATCAACTATAGTTTGGTTCATTTCTCTACGGTTTAAATATTCCCTTGCTTGAGAAGCAACTGGGGTTTTTAGGCATTCTTTATAAAAATTCATTGCCAAATTAGTTGCTCTTAAAACTTCGGCTTTTAACTTCATTTGTTTTAAGTCTTGGTTAGATTGCTCTAACTCTGGCAACTTTAACCCTACGCTATCGGCAAGATATTTAACACTTTCCATAAAGGTTAAGTTTTCATATTTTTCAATAAATTTAATTACATCACCACTTTCGCCACAGCCATAACAATGGTAATATTGTTCAACTTCGTTTACTGCAAATGAAGGGGTTTTTTCATAGTGAAATGGACAGCAAGCCCAATAAGTTTTACCCTTTTTTTGCAAAGTTAAAAAACGAGAAATAGTTGAAACTATATCGCACTTTTGTTTTAACTCTTCGATAAATCTGGTTGGATATCCTTTGTTTTGCAAACTTTTTATCACTCCAAATAAATTTTTTATTTAAGCACAAGTTAAATAAAAATAATCAACTAACCTATATATACTACGCTAATTGATTATTTCCTTTTTTTTTATTAAAAAATTTTTAATTAGGCAAAAATTCGGTAGTTTGTGTACCAAATACTTGCTCAGTTGTTCTAATAATATCGTCAACTTTATCTGGTTCTGCCCTTTTACCATCAACCATATGAACTACAGATGCACCAGCATCAAGCATATCTTGCCTAAAATCTACTAAACTTGATTGAGAACTTTTTACTTGAGTTGGATAATCTAACAACAAAGTTTCAGTACAAAGTGCCCCTTCAGCATCATAATAACCATAAGTACTTCTTGCTTCTAGTGACTCGCCAGTTAAAGCTGAACTTACAATTGTATTAAAAAATGTTGATTTTATACCAGCTTGAGAATAATTTTCTACACCTGAAGTTGATTTTACAAAATCTAAGTTTTGTTCATATCTTGTAAAAGCAATTGAATAATCACTTTCGGCAGGATTATCAGTAATTGTAAAGTTATAGTTAACAGAAGCATCTAAATCTCTGTGTGAAAATGAACCTAAAATAACTTTAGCTACGCCTGAGTTATCAAATTGACATACAAAATCAATTAAACCATCGTTTGAAAAAACTTCTGTTATATCTTCACCAAAATACAAATTATGTGGCAATTCATTAAATTTTTCATTTTTAATACTGTTTAATTCAAAAATTCTTTTTAAATCAGCACTAATACCCTTTCTTCCTTGAAAAAAGTTAGTGAACTTTGGGTTTAAAAAAGGTAATTTTTCAAAACTTTCTACTTCTGTTTTCTTCATTTTTTATGTATTTCCTTTAACTATTTATTTTTTTTATTTGTGTTATGCCTTTATATTTTTTATATAATTATATATATAATATATATCCTATATAATTAAACTTTTATGGTTCAAAACTTTGAAGAGCTGTTGTTGTCATAGTATCAATTTTTTCTGAAGCAAAATATTGGTTAACTTTTGTTAAGTCTGTTTGACCATATCTTTGTAAATAATTTTCAGTTTGAGCAGCGCTTAATGTGTTTTCCCAAAAACCTTTATCGCTGTAAGAAACTGGTTCGGAAAAAGTGCTTAACATATAGCCACCCATTACATTTTCGTTATTTTTATCTAAAAATCCTAAAATGCAGTTTTGTCCTTGGTGAACATCAATAATTAAACTATCTTCTGCTTGTTCAATTTCTTCTGACCTTGAATAAATTGTTTGAACGTTTACTGCGTTTTCAATAGCGCTTGGATTAACAATTTTGTTAATACTATCGGCAAAACTAAAAGTTTTTGCAGATTTTACAAGTCTTTCGCTACCTTCACGTCTTACTACTTTATTTTCTGCTTTTACAAGTGAACCATCACCGTTTAAATAGATGTAAACAGTTTGGTCTTTTCCTAACAAATATACTGTTGGAATGTTATTTTCAATAATATTTGGCATAATCACCTTTCCCCCCTTTCTCTTTTAAAAAAATACTAGCACGGGTTTTAACAAAAGTCAATATGGGTTTTAGGTGGTTTTCGACATTTTTTTAAATTAAAAAAAGTATAAAAAAATAAAAACCTAACGATATTCGCTAGGTTTTTAAAGTATTAAAGTTATTAAATTATAACAAACGTTAAATTTTGATTTTTTAACTTTAGTTAAATTGCATAATATAATTTTAACAATTATTCAATTGATAAAATGTAATAGTAAACTGGTTGTCCACCACTAACAGCGTTGAACTCGCATTGTGGGTATTTCTTTTGTAAATCGTCTTGAAGTTTTATAGCATCTTCTTCAGTAACTTCTTCACCATAGAAAAGTGTAACGTTTACAGTGTTTTCGTCAATAAGTTTAGCAACTAAACCATCAACAGTTTCAGGAATTTCTTTACCTTTTGCTAAGATAGAGCTATTATCTAAACCAATAATTTCGCCAACGCTTAAGTCAAAGTCATCGATGTGAGTATCTCTTACAGCGTAAGTTACGTTACCTGTTTTAACGCTTTGCATTGAAGCTTTCATAGCTTCTACGTTTTCTTCAATAGTAGCTTCTGGGTTAAATGATAAGCAAGCTGAAATACCTTCTGGAACGCTACGAGTAGGAATAACTACAACGTTCTTTTTAGTTAAAGCTTGAGCTTGTTCAGCAGCTAAAATAATATTTTTGTTATTTGGTAAAACAAAAACTGTATCTGCGTTAACCTTATCAATAGCTTGTGCAATATCGTTTGCACTTGGGTTCATTGTTTGGCCACCTTGAATAACATAGTCAACAGTTAAGTCTTTGAAAAGTAGTGCAAAGCCATCACCTGCTGAAACTGAAACCATACCCATAGCTTTTGGTGGTTCTTTTTGTGTTTGAGCTTTTAAAAGTTCTCTATTTTGCTCTAACATATTTTCGATTTTAACATTTGTAATTTCGCCAAGTTCTAAAGCATAACCAAGAGCTCTGTTTGGTTCGTTTGTATGAACGTGAACTTTAACTAAACTTAAGTCGCCAATACAAATAACTGAGTCACCAATTTCACAAAGTCTTTCTCTAAGTTTTTCGATATCACTTTGAGTAGTTTTCTTGTGCATATTAATAACCATATATTCTGTACAATAGCCAAATTGAATTTCAGCTAAGTCAACTAAGTTTGCGTGGAATTCTTTATCTTTTTCATAAGCACTTGCTGCATCAACAAAGTCAAAACTTACAGAATCATCATTAACTAATGCTCTGTAGAAGCCTGAGAAGATTACAAGTAAGCCCCTACCACCAGCGTCAACAACGCCTGCTTTTTTAAGTACAGGTAACATTTCTGGTGTTTCCATTAATATTTCTTCACCCTTATCAAGAACGTCTTTTAAGAATTCTTCAAAGTCAGAGTGTTTTTTGCATGAGCTTTGTGCGTGTTCTGCCATAACCCTAATAACAGTTAAAATTGTACCTTCTTTAGGTTTTGTAACTGCTTTATAAGCAATATCAGCACCTTCCTTCATAGCTTTAGCAAAATCTTTTGTTTTAAGTTCTGTACATTGAGAAATAACTGAAGCCATACCTTTTAAAATTTGTGAAAGTATAACACCAGAGTTACCCCTTGCACCCCTTAAAGCACCTTTTGAAATTGCTTCGCCTAAAGTATCAAAGTTGTTGTTTAAACATTCATTAACTTCTTTAGTAGCTGATTTAAAGGTTAAGTTCATATTTGTACCAGTATCTCCGTCAGGTACTGGGAATACGTTTAATGAGTCTACATATTTTCTATTTTCTTCAAGCAAGTTAGCGGCTGCTAAAACCATTTTTCTAAACATTGCTCCGTTTACTGTTTTTTGCAATTTAACATTCCTCCACATTGGTTAAAGTGGTTTATCACTTTATTTTTTTTCGTAAGTATTAAACTAATTGGTATTATTAGTTTTTTTTAGGTGCTTTTTTTAATTCTCCAGTTTTTAGTAAAACAAGCAAAAACAAAAACACCCTTGCCCTTTAAAGGCAATTTGCTTTTTTTAGACTTTTAAGTATTAGTATATAAAAATTAAACCCTTACACCAATGACCTTAATGTTAACAGCATCAACAATCATACCAGTAAATTTTTCAACACTATACTTAACGGTGTTTTTAACGCTTTCGGCGACAGCATTAATTGAAACGCCATATTTAAGTATAAGGTTTAAATCAACTGTAATACGATTACCCACGCTTGTTATCTTAACGCCACGAGTAAGGGATTTGCTTTTAAATAATTCGTTAAAACTTTCTTTTGTATTACGAGCTACAAGGTCTACTACACCATAGCACTCTAAAGCATTATAACCTGCTACAACTGCTATAGCATCATTATCAATAGTAATATTTCCAAATGCGTTTGAAGTTTTAACTGACATAATTTTCCTCTTAATGTAGTTTAGACAGTCGCATAGACTTTTCTCACACTACGACCATATAATACACTATTTATTTTTATTTATCAAGTAATATTTTTAAATTTTTGTATTTCACAATAATTAATATATATATAATATACTTACTGCAGTTTTTTAAAGGTGGGGATAATTGTTAAAAAGCAAAAGTTTTTTAAAAGATTGTTTTTTTTAGGTTTTAAACAACAATAGTAAATTTTTAAAAAAGTTAAAAACACCTTACTAAAACTCAACAAAATGTTTATGTTTTTTTAAAACAAATTTACCGTTTGACTATATTAAAAATTTTTGTTAGATTTCAAATATAAAAACAAAAGGGGGCTTAAAAAAATGCAAGAACTTTGTGATTTACATACACACTCAAATTATTCAGATGGAACTTGCACACCTGAAGAACTTGTTTTAAAGGCAAAAGAGTGTGGTTTACAGGCTATTGCCCTAACCGACCACAACACAATAACAGGTTTACCTAGTTTTTTAAAGGCAGCAAAAGAACATCATTTTGAAGCCATACCCGGTATAGAATTTTCTACCCACTTTGAAAATAAAGAGTATCACATTGTCGCCCTTTTTATAAAAGAAGAATATTATGACCAAATAACCCAAATGGTTAAAAAGTTTGACGATTTAAAAGAAGAAAGCAACCTTGATTTAGTTAAAAAGTTATCTCAAATTGGTATGGTTATTGATTATGAGCGTTTAAAATCTTCTACCCCAAACGGCAGGTTAAACAGAGCAAATATAGCAAACGAACTAGTAAAAAAGGGTTATGTTGAAAGTATGGACGCAGCCTTTAAAACAGTGCTTTCAAAAGACTACGGATTGTATGTTGAGCCTAGTAGACTGGACACCTTATCCACCATAAAATTTATAAAAGATATAGGGGCTGTTTCTATTCTTGCCCACCCACTTTTACAGCACGACGAAAGTGACCTTAACAAACTTTTACCACTTGCTATAGAAAACGGCTTAAACGGAATAGAAACTATATACTCAACTTTTACCGACGCTGAAACAGAATATGCTAAGTTTTTAGCAAAAAAATACCACCTTTTACAAAGTGGTGGAAGTGATTTTCACGGCGAAAACAAACCAGATACTATGCTGGGTGTAGGTAAAGGAAATTTAAAAATTCCATATAAGTTTTTGCAAGATTTAAAACAAAAAACCATTTAAACTTAACTAAATAAAATCAAAAAAAATAAGGCAATCTCCTTTTTATTTTAAAAGGGGGTTGCTTTTTTATACGCTTTTTAAAAACCTTTAGGTATTGAGAAAGTTATCGTTATATGGTATAATAATATTTAGGAGACTAAGTTTAAATGAAAAAAAGTGTTAGTTTAAGTTTTGGTAAAAGAGATTTAACTAAACCAAACCACTGGCAACGACTATTTTTTAATAAGTTTAAAATAACCAAACCTACTGTTATTTGTTTAGGTGGAAACACCACAAAAGACGAAAGTGACGCAAATGCTATATGCAAAATGGCAGAAAACCTAATAGGTTTAAAACAACAAATAGGCGACGAAATGGCAACTTATAACGATGTAGACATTATAGGCGTAGCTTATGGTCATATAGAAGATGCCCCAAAATATAGCACAACAGCAGTTACTATGAAAGAAATTGGTGATTTAGTAGATACCCTACTTTTACCACTAGCAACTAACTCAAGGGGTAAAAGACTGGGTTTAGAAAAAGCAAAACAAAACTTTGGTAATGTAAACTTTTTCTTGCATTGTTACGGGGCTAGAATATTAAACGAAATGAACTTTGATTTAATACGCAAAATGTCTAGCATACTGGCGACTGGGCAAATATATGTGCCGCCATGCTCGACGTTGTTGTCTTGCCATGTGTACCGGCAAAACACAATCCTCTGAGTGAATGAGTAATAAGTCCCAACAGTTTGGCTCGTTTGATAACTTCAAAGTGGTTCTCTAAAAAATAGTTCAGGCCCTCATGATTGCTGGGTATTGCGGGTGTGTATACAACCAGTGTATCTTCGGCATTGCGACAATACAAGGGTATGAGCGAAGCCGACTCATCAAAAAACAACTCTGCTCCCTCTTGTTGCAATTGTGCCGTAAGCGGTGTAGCCGTACGATCGTAGCCTGCCACACGCAAGCCTTTCGACAAACAATAGCGCACCAACGCACTCATACCTATACCTCCGGCACCCACAAAATATACCGATTTATACAACTCCAATCTTTTCATTTCTCATTCTCCTCTACTACGCGACACAACTCATCGACTATGCGCTGTGCCGAGTTGTGTTGTGCCATATTAGAAATATTATTTGACATAGACAAGAGCTGCACATCATCGTTTATCAAGCGCAGGGCTTGAGGCACAAGCTCTTCTCGCGCCTTATCATCGGTAATAAGAAGTGCGGCATTGCGCGAAGACAATGCCAAGGCGTTCTTCGTCTGATGGTCTTCGGCCACATTGGGCGAAGGCACCAAAATCACAGGCTTTTCCAGCAAGCACAATTCCGATATCGAACTGGCTCCTGCTCTCGAAATAACAAGGTCGGCCACCTTGTATGCCATATCCATTCGTGATATAAACGGCATCTGTTTCACATTGGGAGAGGGTTGCGCTTCAAGCAGAGCCTGCGCTTGCTTATCATAGAGTTTTCCGGTCTGCCATATTACCTGCACATTGCTCTCCCTGATAACATCGAGTTGCTGTGCAATGCTCTCATTGATAGTGCGTGCACCCAAACTACCGCCAACCACCAATATTGTTTTTTGGGACATATCGAGACCAAAATACTCGGCAGCTGCATTGCGTGTGAGCATAGGGTTGAGCAAATCTTGACGTACCGGATTACCGGTCATTACGATTTTATCGGCAGGAAAAAAACGTTCCATTCCTTCGTATGCCACACATATAACATTGGCCCTATGTGCCAACAATTTATTGGTAACGCCGGCATATCCATTTTGTTCTTGCAAGAGAGTAGGTACACCCTTGTGCGATGCAGCCCATAGTGTAGGGCCACTTGCATATCCACCTACGCCCACTGCAACATCGGGACAAAACTCTTTGATCAGCTTTTGAGCCATAGTAATACTCTTGCCCAAATTCCACAGCACCTTGAAGTTGCGAAGGATGTTGCGACGGTCAAAACCATACACCGGCAAGCCTACTATTTTATATCCGGCTGCCGGCACTTTTTCCATCTCCATACGACTCTCCGCGCCCACAAAGAGAATCTCGGCCTGCGGAAAACGTATTTTTATCTCATTGGCTATAGAGAGAGCCGGGAAAATATGACCTCCCGTTCCTCCTCCACTTATCAATACTCTCAAGTTATCTTTCATAGACCTTACATTTTGAAATTAAAATCCTCCGGCAGGATTGTCGGCTCTCAAATCATCGGGCAACTCGTCATCGTCGTCGATGGTTTTCAAGCCCGAGTCGGTACGTTCTACAGCAAATCGGCTCACACTCAACATCATGCCCATTGCCATACTCATAACAAGGATAGACGTACCTCCCTTGCTGATGAAAGGCAGTGTCTGACCCGATACAGGCAATACACCCACCGATATACACATGTGATAAAATGCTTGATATACAATTACCAAAGCCATACCCATGATAAGCAACGAAGCATAGGCACTCTTACACTTCTTACTTATCATGCAGGCTCGTATGATAATACCTAAGTAACACAACAAGACAATACCACCACCCAATAGTCCCAACTCTTCGAGAATTATAGCATATATATAATCCGAGAAAGCTAATTGCAATCGTGAACACTCACGGCTGTTGCCGGGCATCACACCTATACCTTTGCCATGGGCAATAGCCATAAAGGCGTGATGCTTCTGCGAGTTTCCTCCAGCGGCATAACTCGTTGGCTTTTCATACTCGGGAACAGAGTCGGGCAACCAATCATCTATGCGATTTTTCCACGTTCCGGCACGAAACATTTTCGTAATACCACTATTTGATTTCTCCTCCTTAACAACTATCGTCGATGCAAGCTGTTCTGAGTCTTGCTCCTTCTCATCGCTTGTCTGGGTTATGATTACAAGCGACACAGCTGCTATTATCAACACAACAAGTGATATTATACCACCCCACACAAGTTTACGTGGCAATACAGAGAGTATCATTAGCGTACCACCCACCAACAGCACAAGAAGTGCATTGGAGCCTCCTTGGGTAATAAGCAATAATACAAACATGAATATTATACCTATACCCAGCCATACACCTTTGCTCGACAATCCTGTTCCATCGGGTTTCTGCATGCGCGACAATACATAGGCCAGCAACATGGCACTTGCCAACTTACATGGCTCGGCTGCTTGTACAGAAATAAAGCCCAAGTTGATTGCACGCACAGCACCATTGACATTCTCTCCTATCAATGGCGTGAGAATAGCCAACAAGATAGATACTCCGGCAACCAATACCATTATTGCCTTGGTATACTTATAGTGCAGATGCTCCAGCCCGAAAACCAATAAGAAGCCCAAGCCCAACCATTGTACATGCGATGTAATGGGTAGATACACATTACCATTCTTGAGTTCAAGACTACTAGCACTGAATACTTCTACCACCGACACCGCACACAATATGATATAGCACGCCCACAATGTCCAATCGGAGGTGTATTTTACCTTCTTTTTAGGAGTTCTATTTGTTTCTATTGCAGCCATAGTTCATTATAAATTGCGCACACATTCCTTAAATTGCGCACCACGGTCTTCGTAACTTGTAAAAAGGTCGAAGCTGGCACAACAAGGCGAAAGCAAGACGGTGTCACCGGCCTCGGCTACGGCATAAGCCTTAGTAACAGCCTCCTGCATCGACCGGGCATCTTCTATATGCGACACCTTACCATCGAAGAAGGTATGCAACTTACTATTGTCTACACCCATACACACAATAGCTTTCACTTTATCATGTACAAGTTGTTCTATCTCGGTATAGTCATTACCCTTGTCTTTTCCGCCCAATATGAGCACTACCGGTGTCACCATGCTCTCCAAGGCATACCAACAAGAGTTGACATTGGTAGCCTTTGAGTCATTAATAAAACGTACACCTCGTACGGTGGCTACCGGCTCAAGACGATGCTCGACAGCTTGGAAGTCACTTAAAGCTCGTCTTATTTCTTCCTTCTCGATATGAAGCAAGTTGGCCGATATACCCGCAGCCAACGAGTTGTATAGATTGTGTCGACCGGGCAATGCCAACTCATCCTCCTCCATCGTGAAGACATCATCGGGTGTATTTATCACCACTTTGCGGTCGTGCGTATAGGCCCTTGATTGTGGCTGGGGTGCCTCTGAGAAAGGATATAGTTGCGAGTGGAGTTGCAAAGAGTGCAACTTCTCGTTGATAATGGGGTCATCATTCCAATATATAAAGGCATCATCGGCTGTTTGGTTACGTGTAATGCGGAACTTGGCATCTATATAGTTCTCCATCTTGTGATCGTAACGATCGAGATGGTCGGGTGTGATATTGAGCAACACAGCTATATCGGCCTTGAAGTCATACATATTGTCGAGCTGAAAACTGCTCAACTCAACCACATAATATTCGTAGTCACAGGTAGCTACTTGATAGGCCAAACTTTGACCTACGTTACCGGCCAATCCCACCTTGAGTCCTGCACTCTTGAGGATGTGGTATGTAAGCAATGTCGTGGTAGTCTTGCCATTACTTCCGGTAATACATATCATGCGGGCATTGGTATATCTGCCGGCAAACTCAATCTCCGATATGACAGGCACTCCCTTCTCTACAAGTGCCACTATAAGCGGTGCTGTATCGGGGATACCGGGACTCTTTATAACCTCATCGGCATCCATAATACGCTCGGGAGTATGCTTGCCCTCTTCCCATGCAATATCATACTCATCAAGCATTTGTTTATACTTGTCTTTGATTGAAGACATATCCGACACGAAGACATCAAAGCCTTTTACCTTGGCCAACACGGCTGCTCCGGCTCCACTCTCTCCGGCACCCAGTACCACTATTTTGTTTTTTTTCATAACTTCTTCTTTATCGTATCTTCAAGGTTACCAATGTAATTACAGCCAATATTATACCCACAATCCAAAATCGGACAACAATCTTGGTCTCGGGAATAACTTGTATGGGTTTCTGTATCAAAGCATCTATACCGGCATTGCCGGGTTTTTGAAAATGGTGATGCAAAGGAGACATCTTAAACACACGACGCCCCACACCGGTACGTCTCTTGGTTATCTTGAAATAGGTTGTTTGAATAATTACCGACAGAGCCTCCACAAAAAACACTCCACACAAAATAGGGATAAGCAATTCTTTGTGTATAAGTATTGCAAATACTGCAATAATTCCACCCAACGTAAGGCTGCCGGTATCACCCATAAAAACTTGCGCCGGAGCCGAGTTGTACCAAAGAAATCCTATTGTTGCTCCAATAAAGGCTGCCATAAATACTACCAACTCACCACTGCCGGGTATATACATGATGTTGAAATAAGAAGCATATTCGATGTGACCCGAAAAATAAGCCAATATACCCAAAGCCACACCTATTATAGCCGAGGTTCCGGTAGCAAGACCATCCAATCCATCGGTGAGGTTGGCACTATTCGATACGGCAGTTACCACCAAGATAATAACCAATATAAAGATAACCCATCCCGCCATCTCTTGATACTCGCCCATGAAAGGAACCAAGTCGGCATAATCAAAGTTGTGATTTTTCACAAAAGGAATTGTGGTTGTAATAGACTTGATATCTTCTTTCTGATACTCTATCTCAGTGCCATTGGTTCCTACAACTTCAACATTTTCTCTTATAACGAAATCGGGATTGAAGTATAGTGTAAGACCTACGATAAGACCCAATCCCACCTGACCGATAATCTTAAATTTGCCATGCATACCCTCTTTGTCTTTCTTGACAACCTTGATATAGTCATCGGCATATCCAAGCAAGCCCAGCCACACGGTTGTGATGAGCATCAATATCATATACAGACTATCGAAACGACCTACCAGAAAACAGGGGAGCAGTATAGAGATAATAATGATAATACCACCCATTGTGGGAGTTCCTTTTTTGGTATTTTCGCCTTCAAGACCCAAATTACGCACCAACTCGCCCATCTGTTTTTGTCGGAGATAGTCTATAATACGCTTACCTATAATAGTGGATATGAAAAGCGATAATATAAGAGCCAAACCGGCACGAAACGAGATATAATTCCATAGTCCCACGCCGGGCATTTCTATATTTAAATCGTGAAAAAAGTGATATAGCATAATTCTGTTTTTTATTTATTATTCGGCAAAAATCATCTCTACTTCCTCTCGATCATCAAAGTGATGCTTCACACCCTGTATCTCCTGATAATCCTCATGACCTTTACCGGCTATCAATATCACATCGCCGGGTTGTGCCAGCCGCACAGCTGCACGTATGGCTTGACGACGATCGGTTATAGCGAGCGTATGTTTCATTGCCTCCACATCAAGTCCTGCTTGCATATCGGCAAGTATCTCATCGGGATTTTCAAAGCGGGGATTATCGGATGTCAGCACCAATTCATCGCTCAACTTGGCAGCTTCTCGCGCCATTATCGGGCGTTTACCCTTGTCACGATTACCTCCGGCACCCACTACTGTAATGATATGTCCATCTTTACTCAGAACATCACGCAAGGTCGACAACACATTGGTTAGTGCATCGGGCGTATGGGCATAGTCGATAACAGCCACATATCCACGAGGCGAATATACTGTCTGGAAACGACCAGCTACAGGTGTTAGCAGGCTCATATTTATCAATGTTTGTTCCTTGTCTTGCCCCAACAAGCATGTTGCCGCATATACTGCCAGAAGGTTATATACATTGAATCGACCCACAAAATGTGTCTCTACCTCACGCCCATCAAAAGCCACCAAGGTACCATCCAAGCGACTCTCAATGGTACGAGCCTTAAAGTCGGCCATTGCACGCAATGAATATGTATACTTGCGAGCGCGACAATTCTGCAACATCACCTCTCCTACCTTATCGTCTATATTGGTGAGGGCAAAGGAGCCGACCGGAAGAGCATCGAAAAACATTTTCTTGGCTTGCAGGTAAGCATCGACGGTCTTGTGATAATCCATGTGGTCGCGAGTAAGGTTGCTAAAGATACCTCCGGCAAATTGCAATCCGGCTATACGGTGCTGATGTGCCGAGTGCGAGCTTACTTCCATAAAGGCATAAGTACAACCGGCATCTACCATACGGCGCAATAGCGCATTGAGCGATATAGGGTCGGGGGTTGTGTGGGTTGCTTGTACGGCCTCATCATCGACATAATTGCACACTGTCGAGAGCAGTCCTACCTTGTAACCATAGAGTCGAAACATCTCATACAGCAGTGTGGCTGTAGTGGTTTTTCCATTGGTGCCGGTAACACCCACAAGTGTGAGTGCAGCCGAAGGATTGCCATACCATTGCGATGCCAGACGACCCAATGCCTCGGCAGTGTTTGCCACCCTGACATAAGCTACACCCGATGCACACGACACCGGCAACTCTTCACAAACCACCACTGTAGCTCCCAGCTCTACAGCCTTATCGATATATTGATGGCCATCCACTTGCGAA
>JAFWWV010000070.1 GCA_017523305.1 Clostridia bacterium | reverse complement strand
ACATATACTATGGAATTATATACAAGATTAAACTTGGAGTGGGATACCGAAAGATATAATCTTGAAGCAAACGGAGTTGGAGATTTTACCGACTGGGCGGAATATGGCTCAAACGAACAAAAATATGTGCTTATTTATGATGAAGTTGCAAGTTTAGAACTTGTGGCTAAATAAAAGGAGAAACTATGCTTTACCAACAAGGAACTCAAAGAATTGAGATTATAGTTAGGAAAGAAGGCGGTGGCGGGTCGAGTGCTGGTGTGAAAGAAACTCCAACCGAAGATGTTGGTGGAAAGCAAACTACTTGGCGAACAAGCGTGTTTGGTAGCGAAAACCCTAAAAGAATTAGGAGAGTTATTAAAACAAACACAACTCACGCAGTTGCCGTTTCTAAACAAGTTCTTGATTTAGGAATTGAATATTGGGTTAGTGGGCTTGGCTATAAAAATGGCGACCAAGCCCTTCAAGATATGACCGCTAGAAAAGTGGAAAGAGTAAAAGATGTTGCAAATGTTGCTTCAAGTATTGCTATGGGTGCGGTTTATGGCTCTTGGGGTGGTCCAATAGGGTCCGTTCTAGGAATGGCTTTTGGTGCAATATCAACAGGAGTTTCAACTGCTTCAAAATATGCTGGCAGAGAAAGAGATTATAACTACAAGATATTCAAAGAACAAAATGCTATTGAATACAACAGGGCTAGGGCTGGAATAAATTTAACAAATGGGAGATTGAGATAATGATTGTTGCAAAGGTGTATAAATACGACAGCACACAAGAAGCAAATGGTTACAAGGGCGAAGATTTTTCTAAATATGCAGTGCTTGGATATGCAAGTGTTGACAATTTAGAAGACACCCTTGATACTTTTTCGATTTCGCTTGTCGGCTTGCCTTTCAGGAAAGAATTTGCACCAAAAACAAAATTCATTATCGAACTTTATGATGAAACAACCGACCCCGAAACAAAAGAAAAAACCTTAACACTATGGAACGAGCCGTTCCATTTAGAAGTTGAAAGTGATGCGGTTGAGCAACCAATTATAAGTGATGACACATACTTCAATCACAATTTGAGTTTGATTGAAGCAAGCATTGACAGCCAAACAAGATTGGTTGACAATATTGCGGTAACTTACAAACTGCAAGATGTTACGCTTGAAGAACAGCCAACCTATGATGTTGGGCTTGAAACAAAATTAAAAATGGTTGACACCCCTTCCACTTCAACTGAATTTTTAAGGGAGAATTTAAGGGGTTGGAATAATTTTTATAAAAAATATATGATACAGGGGCATAAATTTGAATGGGTTTTGCCTAGTTGGTATGATATAACAATCGATGGGGAAACTATGACACCAAAAGAGTGGTGGGAAAGTAAAAGTTTAAAATTCTTCCAAGATGTTGACATTGCTGAAACCCACAAAACGGTGTCTTTGCCTGTTCCTATGTTAAGGTGCAGTTCTGCAATTCCAAACTCTTACAGTTACACTCCAAACGGTTATTGTTCAATAGATTGCACAATTACCGATAAAAACCTTTCAACTGGGGAGCAAACACAAAGAGTGGTTAGAATTAACCCTTACAGCGGAGATGCAAATGAAGGGTGGACAAGAGATTATTTCGATGTTAGCAGTGGCTCAAAGGCAGGAATATATGGACCGACCGCTTATGGTTGGATAGTGAGCAGATGGCACACTCAATATTATTCAGCAGACGGCTCATTTATTGCATATCTATCAAAAGTTGCCGAAAGTTCTCCCACAAGGGACAACAGGGTAATATCTTTTGATGTGTTGCCAAACCATTCATATTCAGTTTCATTTAGTTTACATAACTTTAATCTATCAAGGACCGATGGAAGCGGAATGGAAAACAGTGTAAACACCTATGTGCTATACAACTCAATAGACAATGTCCCAGCATATTACTCATATGCAAGAACATATTTAGGCTGGACTTGGCATTACGACAACAATGCAAACTACACAAACAACGCATATCCAAATGCTTCAATAAATTTTCAAGGGGTCCAAAGTGCTGGGGAAGGTAAAATCATATTTGCTTCTGCACCACCTGCTTCTGCTTACGATTTGTTCAACAAATCTCAATTATGCACTCAAACATTCTTAAAAGAGCCAAACATAATTGTCGACGAAACAAATAAACAAATCGAATTGAGAGAAGAAGATGCCCAAATGTTAAGAGATACAACAATTATTGAGTGCTTCTACAACCAAAAGAATTTGTGGGAAATATTGCTAGATATTGGAAAATATATCCACGCAAGACCGAAATTAAGGTTTGGCTCAAACAATAAATATGTTGTAACTTGGAAAAAATATGGAGATACAAAACAAAGGAAAGATGAAGGCAACGCAATGAGCATTTACAATGCTAGATTTGTCGAAGATTATATTTGTTCAGTTTCTTCCTATGTTTCAAATATGGTGCAACTTGGTGGAACTATTAGAGAAATTGTTGCTCCAAAATCTTCAAGCGAAGATTTCTTGGTTTACAATGATGTTGCAGAAATTAAAACAAACAAAAACATTATAGAACTTGTTTCTATGAGTGTTATATGTAATGACCCCGACAGCCCTTTCTATGGGCAAAGCCGTGGACTTACAGGACAAGACATAAATGTGCAACTTGTTCAAGTATTAGCCGATGGAACAGTAAACCCGCTTGGAAAACAAAACACAACAGGGTTTATCTTTGAAGAAGGTGTTTATAAGTTGCTAGATGTTTCGCCAAGCACAAGCATAAACAAGGGCTTTGCGATATACTATACTCTTGGAACAAATGTTATAAAGGGTTTAAATTATAGATTGCCGACAGCAAATACTGGCGACCCGCTAAACGACTATGCAATCAAAAACATTATTGGCTCTGCTTTCTTAATGGGCAGTTACAACGATTGGAAAAATATTAAAGTAAACAATTATTTGTTCGATATAACATATAGGACAAAAGACACTTTAAGGACCGACCAAACAAGACCTGACTTGCGTAAATATCTATTATCAACACCTTACGATAGAGTGCCACAGCACAATCAATTCTCAAACCAAACCGATGTGGTTATTGATAGTGTTAAATACGGAAACAATATTTATGGAATGTTGATAAGAACAGGAAATGCAACTTATACAAAACAAGAATGGGTTGATGATTTGGCTTCATTGAAAAAGAGTGGAGAACTCTACTTAATCAACAACGAATGGTATTATGTGTCAAAATGCACAAACACATACTTTACCGACCATATAATAAGCGAAGTGGAATTTTCAAAAGATTTCAACAAACTTTCTCAAATAATAGGTATACCAAGCGAGCCAAGATTTTACGAAATTAGCGAACAAAGTTTGATTAAAAGAGAAGTTGCAATCAATGATTATATTGTTGT
>JAFWWV010000069.1 GCA_017523305.1 Clostridia bacterium | reverse complement strand
TTTTTTTTGTTATTATTTTTCTGTTTTATTTTCTTTTTCTTTATCTTTTTGTGGTTCTAACTCTGCTAATTTTGCTTTAATTTTTTCAGTACCAAGAGTAGAAAAATAACCACACAATAAACCTAAAATTGTATAAACAACTAAAATGCCTATCATAGTTAAAGCACTGCTAAAACTTACCATTGGAGATAAGCCTATTCCTAAACCGCTAAAAGTAAGGGCAATACCAGCAAAAACACCTGTAATAGAACTTAACCAAAATTTATCAAGTTTATCTAAAAACATTACAGCAGCATTTACAACAAAAACACCCAATAAACAACTAATACTTACTGTTGCTAAGTTAAGTGTAAATGAACCTGTAATTGTCATCATTAAAACAGCAGCTATAAAACCTATTACAACTCCTATTAAACCTTTAACTCTATCTTTAACTTTAGCACCATAAAAAATAGTCCAAATAATAAACGCTGCCCACAAGAAAGTTGCCCCTTTAACAAAAAGACCAGCAACTAAACAGTCAATTAAATATAATACACTTGCAATTACAGCAATAAGTAGTGGAACTGCAAAAAACTTTAAAAACACTTTCATTTTTTATTCTCCCTTTTTTTTACAAATAAATTATACTTGTTTTTTATTTTAATTAAAAATGTTTTTTAAATAATAAAATTTTTATCGCTTAAAATTTTTTTATAAACTTCTTCTTGAGTTAAAAAAGATGTATCTATAATATGCCTTTCGTCAAAATTTTGCTTTTTAAAATTGTTTAATAAAACTATACACCTTTCGCCCATTTGATTATCAGGTATTCTTAATTTATCTCTATTTAAAATTGTTTTTTCGTTAGCCATTAAACATATAAATTTAATTTCACAATCACTAAATTCTTTTTTTATTTTTTCAATATCAGTTTTATGTAAAATATAATTAAAAACTACATCATAACCATTAATCAAACTGTTTTTAATTAAGCTAATTGAGTTTTGCCAAAACAACTCTAAATGATTTCCTTCCTTCCAAGGACTTTCATAACCACCACAAACAAAGTGATAAATGGTATCTCCTTCCAACAAAACACTTTTATCTAAACTCTCGGCTATTAAACTAGAAATCGTGCTTTTGCCCACCCCTGCAGGCCCTGTAATTAAATAAATCTTGTTCATTTTCATTATTTTCCTTTATTAAATATAATTATGACATATGAAACTTAAATTACCTATAAAATTTTATTATTTTTTTATATAAAAAAAGAAGTTTAAAAACTTCTTTTTATTGCTTTAATTTTTTTGAAATTTTATCAAACTCTTCTTTTGTTAAAAGTGGTGCAAGTGTAGAGTTTTTTAAATCGAAATTCAAATCAAGTCTTTCAATAACATCATTAAAAAATGGTGTTCTTTTACAAATTTCCCAAAACTTTTCACTATTTTGCGAAGAATTTACCCAAGGTTTTCTTTGCCCAGCAAAGTGCACTATTTTAACATTTTTTGCACTTTCGTTATATTCCTTTTTTAACCAGTCTGGAAGATAGTTTATCCAACCAAAATCTTGAAGATAATCCCACCCACCATCAACAAGTAAAATTCGGTTTTCGCAAACTACATTTAAAATATCTTGATCGTGTTGTCGCCAATTCATACTACCTGCAATTTCCATAAGTTTTTGACCCGAGTATGTTTTATTAAATTCAGGAACATTAATTACAAGTGTACCTGATAAAATATAATTATCTACATTACTCAAACCCAAAACTTCTTCCCTATACCACCTTCTATCATCGCCTTCTTTGTAACAATGACAAAGCCCAGCGTAATCTCTTGAAGAAGCTATTAAATTATTCCCCAGTTCTGTTGAGTAATAAAGTTCAGCAACATCTGTTAAGGCTATCATATCGCCGTCAAAATATAAAACTTTTTTATATTCAGGCATTAGTGTTGGAATTAAAAGTCTATAATATATTTCGTGTGAATAAGATGTTTGTGTGTAAACATTATCAGTAAATAATGATTTTGGAACTTTAAAAAATTTATTTACATCATAAAATCTAATAGAAATATTTTTCTTACCATTAGCAAGAGAAACCATTTTATTTTTTAGGTCGTTACTTGCATCACTGCATAAAACAATAATATCATAATTGTCTTTGTTGTTAGAGTGGTCAATAATAGATTGAATCATTACCCCAGTAAAAGGTAAAAAATTATTGTTAACCGAAAAGCAAATTGGTATAGATTCTTCAAAAACTTTTTTAATAATCAAAAGTATTTTTTCTCCTTATATTTTAATAAAAGTACTATAATTTTTTTACTAATTTTTATATAAATTATTTTATTGTTTTTTATTTAATATAATTATGACACATAAATATAAATTTTCCTAAAAAATTTTACTAATATATTTTTAAATAAAAAAAAAGTAGTTATTATAAAAACAATAACTACTTTAATTTTTTACATAAATGGTGAAACCAAATTAAATAATCCTGCCAATATTCTAAACCAAAAACTATTTCTTTTTTTATTTTTAATAGTAACTTCTTCACTATGATTTATTGTGTTTATAAAATCACAATCAATTTGTTTTAAAGTGCTTTCTTCGTCAGTATAAACAGCACTTTCAAACTGTTGATTAAAACTACGCAAGTCAATATTAATAGAGCCCACTATTGCAGAGTTTTCTGTTAACATAACTTTACTATGAACAAAACTACTTGTCATAGTGTAAACTTTTATACCATAATCTAAAAGTTTTTCAGCATTACTACGAGAAACAAAATAAACAAACTTTTTATCTGCTACATCAGGTAAAATAATTTTTACATCTACACCAGAAATTGCTTTATTTATAAGCATATTTATAATTGTTTCGTCTGGAATAAAATAAGGTGTCATTATATAAATTTTTTCTTTTGCGTTTGCAATTTCGTTAGCATAGGCATTTTTAGCAATTGAGTGTGAGGAGTGTGGGTTTGTTACAAAAGGAACAACTATGTTTTTAGTATTGTACTCTTTAGCCTTATTTAAATATTGTTCATAATTAACATCTTCTTTAGTTAAAAATTCCCATTGTTTTAAAAAAGATAAAGTTAAATTATCTGTTGCCTTACCTTCAATTTTTATACCTGTATCTTTCCAGTAACCATGCAACCTTTTTTCATTAACATATTCGTCAGCTAAGTTTGCCCCACCTGTATAAGAAATTTTACCATCAATTACAACAATTTTTCTGTGATCTCTTAAATTCAATGCTAAGTTAAGTGCAGGCACTAACCTATTAAAATCTTGCAATTTAATACCACTAGAAATTATTTGTTTTTTTGTTTTTCTTTTTAATGTGCTATGACTACCCATATCGTCATAAATAATTCTTACATCTACACCTTGTTGATCTTTTTGTTTTAAAATATCTAAAACCCTATTTAATAGCACACCATTTGAAATAATAAAATATTCTATAAAAATAAATTCTTTTGCTTTTTCAAGGTCTTCTAAAATACTATCAAAAAGTTGTGTTCCACTTGAAAAGTATTTTGTTTTTGAGTTTTTGTAAGTAACAAAATTTCCTGTATTATATAAATAATTACAATTTGTTTTTACTTCTTCTTTAACATCAGTTAAATCAATTTGCTTTTGAAGATTTTTTGTTTTTTCATTTATTTTATTAAATTTTTTTCTAGATTTTAATAATAAAATTCGCTTATCAGATAAAAAGAAAAAAATGTAACCAAAACTATATGTCAAAAACAAAAATAAAATCCAAGTTGCTTTTGCTTGTCCGTTATATTCGCTAGATAAAACAATAACACAAGTTATTATTGTTAAAACAATAGCAATTACACTATAACTTCTAAAAACTTGCAAAAATATAACGTTAGAAGCAATAAAAACGGTGGCTTGTAGAAAAATTAAAAGCATTACCAATAATGTTTTTAAAACACCCATACCATTTGACTCTGTTTTAATTTTAACAGCAAAAATATGTTCGCTTTGTTTTATTTTGCCAGAGCTACCCAAATTATTAGGCATTTTCATTTTTATCACCCCCTATTAAAGAAAGTGCTTTTTTACATATTTCGTTAATTTCGGTTTCTATTTTCTGCTTGTTAGTAATAAAATCCGATTTTTCTTTTTTAGAAATTTTTGGTAAAAATATTGCAAAAATAATAACTAAAATTAAACCTATACAAGAGCAAATTATACTCATTGTTAAGTTTAAAAGTAAAAAACATTGAAAACAACACATCAACCCAAAAATTAACAAAAATAAACCCATAACACCTACGCCCAAACCAAATGCAGTTGCTTTTGAATTTCTATTTTTTTCTAATTTTCCAACATTATTAAGTCTTTCTTCCATATAAACTTGAAGAAGTTGTAATTCATCTTTATTTTCAATTTTATGTTTTCTTATAAAAGTTAAATCCACAATATCTTCATATTTTTTGTTTTCACTTTCAGAAACAAGTTTCCAATTAAAATTTTTATAATGTTCAATTATTTCTTCGGCTTTATATTTTTTTACATATAAACTTAATTTGTCAAAATCTTTATAATTATCAATTTGTTTTTTCATTTTAACACCTTCATATTATAAAAATTATAATTTACTATACTATATTAGTTTATTTACAAAAACTTTTTTTAACAAATAAAAAAGACAAAAATTGTCTTTTTGTCCTTTTTATATTTAATCGATATTTGGTTTTAAATTATTCCAAAAACTTGAACTATTATCAACAAACAACTTAAATTCACCATTTTTAAATGAAGTTGCAAAATTATTTTTTACTTCTTCAACAGCAGTATTAACATTTTCATTGTTTATATATGATGTTATTTGTTGTATTGCAAAATCAAGTGC
>JAFWWV010000008.1 GCA_017523305.1 Clostridia bacterium | reverse complement strand
TACAAAGTATTTAATATTAAATAAAAGATTTATTATTAAATTGACAAAACAAACTCTTTTATTTAAACTTTAATTAGATAAATAAAAGGAGTTGCCGTGAATAAATTTACTTCTTACGAGCATTCAGCTACAACCTTTGATTATTTTTTTAATAAAAACCACTTTTTAATTTTATTAATTAGTTTAGTTGTTATTATTTTCTTTTCGATGTACGCTCAACGTCAAAAAACAAAATTTCAAAAAGGTTTTGTTGTAATTGTAGGTCTTATAATTGTTATTCTTGAAGCATTAAGAATTTATTGGCGTTACGGTTATTTAAATTATCATAATCAAAGTTTAGATTTTTTAAATGTAGTTGGTTTTGACTTTTTTACATTAGCCCTTTGGATAAGTATTCCATTAATCTTTTTAGGTGCAGCAATAAAGAAAAAACAACTCCATAATGTTTTTGGACTTAACTTTGTTTTTAGTATAACAATGTTGGCTGCAATAATTACGCTTATATACCCAGAAGGTATTAACCCTAATTTTGATTTTTATCATTGCTACAATTTAATTTTTACTTTACTTAGAAGTTTAGTAATTATGTTGGCTTTATTCTTTGCTTTTGCTAGATGGATTTTAGTTGCAGAGTTTTTAGATTTATGGAAGTCGTTTATTTCATTACTTCTATTTGGTATAGTATGTGTTGTAATTTCTTACTTTGTAGGTTTTGAACACAACTTATTTTATGTAAGTTATTGCCCTATATTTGAAAGTCTTGGTATATATTTAAGTTTTCCATATCACTTAATTGTTTTAGGAGCTTTCCTATTTGTATTTCAAACTATTATATACCTACCGTTTAGAATTCACAGAAAAATTAAAAAGAAATATTAAAACAAAAAAAGAACTTACGATTTGTAAGTTCTTTTTTTTATTTTTGCTTGTTTTACTTTTTGTTTTGAAACATTGTTGCTATATATGTATTTCTTAATAACATTGCAATTGTCATTGGGCCTACGCCACCTGGAACTGGTGTTATATAACTTGCTTTTTTAGAAACTGCTTCATAATCAACGTCGCCACAAATTTTATTTGTTTTTTCATCTCTGTTTATACCAACATCAATTACAATAGCTCCTTCTTTAACCATATCTGCTGTTAAGAAATCTTTTTTACCTACGGCAATAACTACGATATCGGCATTTCTTAATTTTTCGTTCATATCTTTTGTTTTGCTATGACAAATTGTAACAGTTGCGTTTTCGTTTAAGAACATTAAAGCAAGTGGTTTGCCTACCAATAAACTACGGTTTACTATAACAACATCTTTACCTTTAATTTCAATGTTATAATCTTGTAATATTTTAATAATACCACTTGGTGTACAACCAAATAAACCTGTTGGATCTTTTGACATTAATTTACCTAAATTTAACTTAGTTAAACCATCAACATCTTTTTCTGGTGAAATTAAATTAATCATTTTTTGCTCGTCAATATGATCAGGCATTGGTAATTGTAGTAAAATCCCGTTAACAGTTTTATCTTTATTTAATTTATTAATAACTAAAGCAACTTCGTCTTCTTTAGCGTTTGCAGGTAAATTATAAACTTCTGATTGAATACCTACTTGTGCACAAGCTTTAACTTTACCACCAACATAAACTTTGCTTGCAGGATTATCTCCCACCATAATTACAACAAGTTTTGGTGCTGGCAAGCCTTTGTTTAACATATTTTCTTCAATATCTTTTCTTAAACTTTCTTTTGTATCATATGCTACTTGAGTACCATTTAATTTTTCCATATTTTCTCCCGTAAAATCATATATTTTTTTACTATATAATTTTAACATAAAGTGTTTAAAAAGCGAAATAAATAATGTTTTATTTTTATGTTTTTTATAAAACATAATTAGCCCCTTTTTTGCTTTTATACAAAATAAAATCAATATCGCTTTTTAATTTTAACAAATATAAATAAACTTAAATATAATAATTTTAGCTTTTTGTTAAAGGTATACAAATTAAATTTATTTAATGTATATTTTTGACTAAAAATTTAATATTTGATAAAATATTATCGATATCAAAAAAGGAGATATATAAAAACATGAAACAATTTAAAAAAGCATTGCTTTCTTTTGTTTTAATTGTTTGAGCTGTATTCCTTTGCGCTTGTGGTAACACTCCACCACCTGTAGCTCAAATCGATACACTAGCATCAGTTAACACATCAGGAACATACACAGAGTCATCTATTAGTGAATTAAACCCTTATCTTACTGATGGCGATCCAGCTTATATTGGAAATACTTCAACAGGCTACCACATGTCACAAAAATATACTACAAACGGTCAAACCATTATGTCTGCAAACTTTTTGTTTAAAGTAACAGACGGAACAGTTACAGAAATGGCTCGCAAAATGAGTATGGATATCGTTTATGGTCCAATGACAATGACAGTAAAAACTTTAGAATATCTTAAAAATGATACTTATTACAATCAAGAAGGAGATGTAAAATATTTCATTGATAACCAAAACGATGACTGGGATGAAATAATTGGTTCAGAATTAGCATTTGACTTTACAGAAACACTTCTTGAAGATCCAGACTCAGGAATTTCAACTCTTTTATTAAATCCTAATTTAACAGTTACCAAAGCAGTTGAAGGTACAACAATAAAATTTAAAGCTACTACAACAACAACTATTTTAGATGAAGGCGACCTTGACGGCGACGGAGATACAACAGAAGAAATCTCTTCAGAAACTGAAACTGTTGTTCTTGTAGTTAAGAATGGTAAATTTGATGGTATAAAATATGTATATGAATATACAGAAGAAGGCATTTCAGAAAAAATTGAAATCAATATGGTTTCTTTTACTGGTAACATTGAATTTCCATCATCATTTAGTGGTTACGTTGCATATGACCCAGCAATTCATAATCCATCAATGGGATAATAATTAGTTATTAATTAAATAACAACTTACAACTTAATATTAAATAGAAAAAAGCTATGCGATTAGGCATAGCTTTTTGTTTTTTATTTTATATATTATTTTTGTGTATCTGCATAAACCAAAGTATAACCTTCCATTACAGCATCGTAAACGTGTGGTAAATGATAATAAACATCAGCAATTTTATTTAGTTCTCCAAATTTTGATAATATGCTATATGCTTTTGCAAAAAAGCCAGCATTAATTCTTTCTACTTCATAATCTTTTCTTTTGCCTAGATGTTTAAAATATTGTGCACCCACAAACAAATGGCCTACTGGATCATATTCGTTTGTATAGTTTTCAATATAATTATCATATTTTTTATTTTGGTTGTTAGTCTTTTTTTCTTGTCCCCATGTTGTAATTGGTTGTACCTTTTTTATAACTGGCCATTTCATATTACCAACATAAAAACCAGGAGCACCGAATGTTACACCTTTAACATTATCTAATGTTAAAAAGTTTGAAATATCATTAACTGAAATTCTGCTTTTACTTGAGCTTGAAAGTGAAGAATCAACTAAGTCAGATGTAACATATGCAGCTAAATATCCACCTAAAGAGTGGCCTGTAATATATAGTTTTGTAATATTTGTTGGAGCATAATTTTTAATTTTTTTAGCAGTATTAATTGCTTCGTCCATTTGAGTGCAATAATCTTCATTAATCATCATTGGGATATATGTAGCAACGTCCCACAATTCGTCTGTTCCTGAAAAAACTAAGTTATATGTTCCTGATTCATATTTACTTTGCCATAAAGCCCATGTGTAACCAGAAGTTGAATGTCCTTCTTTTAAATGCTTCCAACCTGGAGCTTTATTATTTTCAAGTTCATAATATTCAGTGATTACATCTCTAATAAAACCTTTATCAGATGCTTCAATTGTCATATAACATAAATTATCTAATGTAACACTATTTTTAAATTTTTGTGAGGTGTTTGATCCCGAATTTCCACTTTTTGAAATAGATTGATAAGAAACCCCTGACGAAACATCTTGTGGGTTACTAGCAGAAGTTCCTGTATACAAAGATGGAAATAAAAATATTGCTATAATTGCTACAATAAATTCAAATAAATTTCCTTTCATTTTTCACCCCCAACATTAACCTATTATACTGTAAAATGTTTCTGGGAAGAATGAAAATAAAACAATTAAAACCCATATAGCAAGTACAATAATTCTAGGAACAAAACCTTTGTGTGAAATTGCACCAACAGCTGTTGCAGCACAAATTACAATTGGTCCATAATAAACCATATTTGATAAAAATGCTAAAACTGGGCTATCCATTGGTATATAGTTATAAACTATGTTTGAAACCCAAACAGCATAAACAACTGTCATAACAAGGGCAGCTAAACTGCTAATAAACTTCCATGTTGGGTCGTCTTTTTCATTTTTCTTTTTAAAAAACATATCTTTTTTTCTCCTTTGTTTTAACCTAAACCTTGACCACCTTGATCTTGGTGGAAATGATTTTCACTAAATTCTGACTCTGTTTTTATATTATCTTTAATGTTGTTAGCAGATGAAAAAGTAGAAAATTCTTTTTCGTTAGTATATGAATTATAAGAAGGATCATAGTTTTCGCCTGGAGCTTCTTCTTTTGGTGCAGCACCCGGAGTTCTATCTGCAGCGTTGTAACCATATTCTTCGTGTTTTGGTGGCTCGTTTTGATATTTAGCATCATACTCAGTAAACACTCCGTCGTGTGCTTCTAAATCTTCAAAATGGTCGCCATCTCTATCAATCATAACACTTTCCATTAAAGCAGTGTTTTGGTTTTTTTTCTTTTTAGCTTCTTCCTCTTGTTCCTTTGGTGGTTTAACAACAGGAGCCATGGTGTTTTGAATATTTTTTTTCTTTTTCTTTTCGTCTTCTTTTTCTTGAGCAAGTCGAGATTTTAAATCTTGTTTTTGTTGTTTTAACTCTTCTTTTTCTTCTTTCTTTTGTTTTTTGCTTGCTAAGTTTTTTATTTTCTTTTGAATTTTATCAATAAGTTTTTCGTTTTGACTTTCTTCTTCTAAAGCTTTTTGAAGTTTTTCTTCTTTAGTTAATTTTTTATTTTTCTTTTCTTCTTCAAGTGCTTCAGCAAAAATATCTTTATGTCTTTTTTTCTTTTTCTTTTGAGAGTCTTCTGGCTCTAAACCTAAAACGGTTTTTGATTTTTCAAACTCTTCATCAACATTACATTCAGCATTAAGAGCTCTTAATTTTTTCTTTTCTTTTTGCTTTTGTTTTTTATCTTTTTTCTCTTCTTTATCAGCGAGTTTTTTATCTCTTTCTCTTTTACGTTTTTTATCTTCTTCTTCAGGTTCGTTAAATCTGTCGGTATTTAAATTAACTTCAACAACATTACCTTCAAAGTCACAGAAGTCTACATTTTCTTCGCCTTCTGGTAAAATTTCTGATTCGGGATCAAAAACAATTTCGTCTTCAATAATATTTTCTTTTTTGGTTTTTCTATCGTATTTAAAGTCAATTATTCTTTCAAAGTCATCTTGTTTTTGGTTTATAATTTCTTCTTCATTTTCAAGAGCTGTAATATCTTTTTTAGGTTTTTGATATGATTCAACTAAAAATTGTTTTAAGTTTTGTTTATTGTTAACTTCTTCCACTTCTTGTTCAATTTGGTTTGGAGTTGACAACTGAACATCTAAAACTTTTTTATAAACCCTAAAATTATAGTTATCTTTAAGGTCTTTTTTTGTTGTTTCTTCTTCTAAAGTTTTTACCAAAACGTGGTTTAAAGTACTTTCTAATTTAGGTGAAGTTGCAAGTTTATTAATATCTGGGTTGTTAGAAACTTTTTTACTATAAGCAGTGGTAATTTTTTTACCATATTCGCCTTCTTTATTAAGGTAGTTTAAAGATGCTACTAATGCTTTTTGGTTGATTTGACTTGCAATTTTATTTGCTGCATCTTTGGTCATTTCTGCTTTAACTTTTGCAACTAATACGTTGTTAATGTTAACTTCTTCTTCCTTCCAAGCTTTACCATAATCGTCAGGGTTTGCTTTAATGCCTACTTTATAGAAAATTTCTTTTAATGGAACTGGCTTTTGGTTATAGTAACTTAATCTCCAAAGTAAAGTTTCATAATCTTCACGGTGGTTAAGGTTTTCGATATAAACATTTTCAACTAAAATAAGGTCGGCTTTATCTTTATCAACTGTTAATAAAAAATTGATTTGACCAAATTTTGACATATATGTTCTAAGTTGGTAAACGTCTTTACCTGCCCTATCAATAGCCCTTTCGGTTACCCTTAAAATTAACTTAGGAACTACAATAAGTTCTTTTTTTGTATATTCGTCAATTATATATTCGCCGTAGTCGTTATGATAGCCAATTCTACCAATATCCATATAGTGTTTATCTGTTTGCTCGTGATATTGGTTTAAAAGGTCTTTACCCATTTTTGTTTTTGGGTTGAGTTCTACATAAACGTTGTACTTATGCTTATGGGTTTTATAATCGTCTGTTTTCTTTTCAAATGGCATATAAGTTTTTCCTTTTTTTATTAAAAAATATCTTCAAAAGAACTTAGTTTTGTTTTTTTCATTACATTATAATATAAGTCTGAAGACTTAATTGGCATTAAAGAATTTAAAAATTTTAATAGTTTGGCGTCTTTGCCTAAAACTTTAAATCTTTTTTTCTTCGCTAAACATTTAACTATTTTTTTAGCCATCTTTTCGCTTGATGTACTAAATTTATTAAATAACTTTCCTGTTTTTTCATCAAACACTGGTTTTTTGTTATCTTTGTTTGTAAACAAATTTGTAGATGTCATACCTGGCAAGTAAGTACCTATAAAAAAGTTTTTTCTTTCTTCACTAGCAATTATTTTTGAAAAACTACATAGGGCGCTTTTTGATGCGCTGTAATAACTTGTACCTGGCAAGCTTGTAACTGCTGCTACACTTGCTATGTTTGCTATTGCACAGTTTTTATCTTTTCTAAACTCTTCACAAAAAGTTTTGTATCCGTAAATTGTAGAAAAAAAGTTTACATTAAAAAGTCTTTCAACATCAGTATCTTCTACTTTATCTGCCCTAGTAAAAGGAAGCATTGTTCCTGCGTTGTTTATAAGAACAGTTATGTTTTTATCGTTGCAGAAGTCTTTTATTTTTTTCCAATCTTCTTTTTTAGAAACATCAGCTGAAACAAATTCAAACTTGTTTGACTGCTCTCCTAAAGAGTTTTTTAAGTCATTTAACTTATCAATATTTCTAGCAACACCAACAACAAAACAATTGTACTTATTTATAAGTATTTTTGTTATATCTTTACCGATTCCACTAGATGCACCCGTTACAACAACATTTTTGTTTATTAACCAGTTTTTCATAATGTAATTATAGCAAATTAGCATTAAAAACTCAAATATATATAGGCAATTAGACTTTATAGTAAAATAAACAAATTTTGTGCTTTTATTTTTAAAATAAAAATAGTATAATAGTTTTTGTAAATTTTAATTACAAAGGAAATTATTTTATTATGAAACTAGGCGTAGTTGGTTTGCCAAACGTAGGCAAAAGCACATTATTTAATGCAATAACTCAAGCAGGGGCAGAAAGTGCAAATTATCCTTTTTGTACTATTGAACCAAACGTAGGTATTGTTGACGTACCAGACGAAAGACTTGATGTTTTAACAAAATTGTATAACGCACAAAAAACAACTCCTGCTCAAATAGAATTTGTTGATATTGCAGGTCTTGTTAAAGGTGCAAGTAAAGGCGAAGGTTTAGGTAACAAATTTTTAAGTCATATTAGAGAAGTTGATGCTATCGTTCACGTTGTGCGTTGTTTTGAAGACGAAAAAATTATTCACGTTGACGGAAAAGTTGGTCCACAAAGAGATATTGAAACAATTAACTTAGAACTTATTCTTGCCGACCTTGAAAGCATTGGCAAATATATTGATAAAGAAGCAAAACTTGTTAAAGCTGGGGCTGGTTCAAAAGACAATTTAAATCTTTTAAACCAAATTAAATCAACTTTAGAAGCAGAAAAACCAGTAAGAACACTCACTTTAAACGAAGAACAAAAAAATTATGTTGATGGCTTATTTTTGTTAACAACAAAACCAGTAATTTATGTTGCTAATATTGCTGAAACAGACCTAACAAAAAACACTGAAGAAATGCCACTTGTAAAAGAAGTTGAAAACATTGCAAAACAAGAAAACGCAGAAACTTTAGTTTTAAGTTGCAAAATTGAAGAAGAGCTTACAACTCTTGACCCAGAAGAAAGAGAAATGTTTAAAGAAGAACTTGGCATTAAATCAAGTGGTTTAGAAAAACTTATTGTTACAAGTTATAAAACACTAGGACTTATGAGTTATTTAACTGCTGGCGAGAAAGAAGTAAGAGCTTGGACTATTGTTAAAGGTACAAAAGCACCACAAGCAGCAGGAAAAATTCATACCGATTTTGAAAAAGGCTTTATTAGAGCTGATATTGTAAAATATGATGACCTTATTTCTCTTGGTAGTTATAACGCAGCAAAAGAAAAAGGCAAAGTTGCTTCGGTTGGTAAAGACTATGTAATGCAAGATGGCGATGTTGTTTTATTTAAATTTAATGTATAAACTTAAATAAAAAATTAAATAAACAATAAAAAAAGAAGTAAAAAATTTTTACTTCTTTTTTAATATTCTTCATAATCCCCGTATTTTTCTTCCCATTCTCTTTTTTCATTGTTTTTAATTGCTATATAAATTAACCCCGGTATTAAATAAAAAATACACAAAATAACAGCTAAACCCACATTAACTTTTGGTTTTGGTGGTATTCTTTTTCTAAAACCATGCTGATTGTTATCGTATCCTCTATTATCAACACTTGGACCATAATAGTTATTAATTACTTGTGCACTATTATTTGTTTGGTTTGACAAACTTTGAATAGCTTTTTCAGTAACATATGCACTTTTGCAATAAGGACAAACCCCAGCATCTGAGTTTTCATTTACTTCAATATTTGCACCACAAGTTGTGCATTTTGCGTTTTTCATTTTAAACCACCTTTTTTATTTTATTATATAAGTAGTTTTCTACTATGTCAACATAAAAAAAGTATTTTTCTACTAAAATAATATTATGAAAAACAAATTTTATATTAGAATTTATGAATTAAGAAAAGAACTAAAAATGTCGCAAAGCGATTTGGCAAAAAAATTGGCGTAACTCAAAAAGCAATTGACTTTTGGAAAAAACAGATAAACGAGCCTAAAGCCAGCTATATTATTGCTCTATCTAATTTCTTTGGGGTTTCATCTGACTATTTATTGGGAATTGAAGATTAAAAAAAGAAGTAAAATTTTTACTTCTTTTTTTGTTTTTTTTATTTATTAATCAGCAATTTTTGAAACTACATAGTTTCCATTATCTTCTACTGCTTCATATCCTTCTGCAACAAAGTTCATTTCTGGATCTTCAGAATTACTGTGTGATGGGTCATATTGTGTAAATGTTCCACCTTTAACAACAAAAGTTGCATCTTGATTATCGATATCTAGAGCATTTAATGTATATCTGTGGTCGCTATATTCTGATAATTGTTTAATATCATATGTTCCGCCCTCAATTGTTGCTTTTCCGTTATCTATTACATAAACTGCAGAAACATTTCCTGTGAATGTACCATTTTTAATTGTAACTTGTGCATTGTCTCTTACATCAACAGCAAAACAATCGTTTTGTTTTGCATTTAAAGAACCATTACCTGTAATTGTTAAATTTCCATTTTCTTGAACAGAAATTAAGGACCATGTATCAATTCCATCTGTATCGTTCCAAATATCTGTTGTATTTGAAATTTCTTTACCATTTAAATCTAATGTTAAGGTCTTTGTTACAGTTAATTGATTTGTTAATTCAATATCATTTTTTAATACAATTTTTGAATTATTTGAAGCATTAGCAACTGCTGTTGTTAATTGTGCTTCTGTTGAAACATAAACATTTGTATCTGCCGGGTCATCACCACAACCTACAAGAGCAAAAGCACCAATTAAAATAATACTTAAACAAGCAAGTATATTTAATAATTTCTTTTTCATTTTTTATAAATCC
>JAFWWV010000068.1 GCA_017523305.1 Clostridia bacterium | reverse complement strand
TTTCTTAACTTTGTTTCTTCCAAATAAGCAATTTCTTTATCTTGTTCTTCTTTACTTAATGTATTTCCGTATGTACTCTTTACAAATCTTTCAGGCGACATATTGCCAGCACCAAACACATCGCTGTTAGTTTTTAATCTTTCAATGAATGGGCTTTGGTCTTCTGCTTTTAAAACAATTTCGACTGGCTCGTGATTGTAATAATACATAACTTCTCTTAACATTTCGTTAATTTCAGGTCCATTAAGATTTATTTGTCCCTTTATCCAAGTGTCGCTCTTTGTTCTTTCACTTATAATTTCGGTGGCGGTCCTAGCACCAGCACCTTCACTTAAAAACGAAGCAATAGAACTTGCAGAAACATTTAACTTAAATGAACAATCTTTGTAAATGTTTTCCATTTGAGTTCTCATATCTTCGCCACGAAGCAAGAACTGAATTGGTGTAACTTTATCGCTATCGCCGTTTACACTAGACACTTTTTGATAAAATCTTTCGTTTAATGCTCTGCTTTCATAGTCAGGGTCATCTTTATTCCAAAATTCTTCGGGAACTAATGCTCTTGCTCTTGCAAGGTCAACTTCGTTCTTTTCAAAATATTTCATTTGGTCAAATTGGAAGTTTTCCGTAAATAGAATATCTCCAATCGGTTGTCCAAATGGTGTGTTTGGAATTTGTGGTATATCATCAGTAAACTTCATTAAGTAGCAACCTAATGAGTTAGGGAAAGGCAAATATTGTTCTTGGTCAACAATAATGCTTGGGTAATGTGATTTTATGTATTGTTTTACACTTGCTGGAAGTTCTTTCCAGTTGATTTGCCTACTTGCGTGAGTAGGTCTTGCTTGAACTTCGGTTTGTAAGTTTCCACTAGATTTATAAACACTTGCTTTAATGCAAGGTCTTCCTTCTGCGTTGAAATATCTTTCTTCACAAATACCGAAGTGGTCTTTTGAACCACTATTATTGGTGTTATGTATAGCATCAAAGAAAACTTTTACACTAACAACCCTTCCAGTAGCATCAATATCAGCAAAGAAAGTGTCAATTCTATGAGCAGTTGCATACAATTCTTTGTTTTCACGGTTGAGTTTTAACAATGAAGTTCCACCAGCAATAGCAAATTTATGTCCTTTTTTGAGTGCTTTGTAGAATTTTGTCTTCTTTGCCCACTTAATTGCAAAGTTATAGTCAGGAATGTCCCCACTAAAATCAATTCCGTGTGCAAAAAGCATATTGTTTAAGCCTGTTGCTATGCTTTGCAACATTCTTTGTGGCACTAAACCACTCTTTTTATTGTGAAAACCATTTACCCAACCATCATAACAGGATAAACACCTGTTAAGATAGATTGAATAAAATGCTTGGTAATACTCTGGTGCAAGCAAATAGAAAGTGTTATTTACATAAAAATCAAAATAATTGCCTAAAACATTGTCCCCAAACCCTACTGTGTCAATATCAAAAACTTGTTGGCTCATATTTTTTCTCCTTTATGAAATATTTTACACACTTTCAGCACTTTTTGATACTTTTTTGGTCTTTTTAGTTGATTTTTTGTGGCTTTGCTTGATTTTTTCGTGCAATTCCAATCTTTTTTCTTCTTGTGCAACATTTGTTTGCAATTCTTTGAAGAAATTTGCTACCTTATCAGCAGAACAAACCGAAATCATTTGCATAAAATCATCAAATTCTTTTCTCAATTCTTTAATTTCGCTTAAAAATTCGCAAAAAAAGTTTAATTTTAAACGATTTAGTTGTTTTTCATCTTTAATTGCTTCCAAAATGTCTTCTTGTTTCATAATATCAAGCACTTCTTTATCAATGCTTGCGTGTTTTACTTCGATTTTTTCATTTTTTTCCATAATTATTCTCCCTTTTCTTCATTTTCAACGATACTTTCGTTATTTAAATACAATTTCATAAGTGAAGTTGCCATTTTTAAACTTTGTTTTGCACTTAAAAGTTGCTTCATTGTTTCAGTAATGACATTGAATGTGGCAATTCTCACTGCTTCATCTTCACTTTTGCCACTATCGGCAAACCCAATGTCCTTCAAAAATTCTTCTTCGGTCATCATTGAGTGCCTAGAAAATGTTTTCGCAATTATGAAATTCATTAAATTGCTTGCTTGTTGTTCTGCAACCCTTTCTTCGGTTGTTTTTTTCTTTTTTTCTTCCATTTTTTGCTCCTTAATCGTTATTTTTGCAATTTTTGTGCAAATTTACACTTTAAAGACCCCATTTTTAACACTTTAAGAGATTTTTTCTTTCTTTAAAATCTAAAAATAACACAAAAACACAAATAAATATATATATAAAGAAATAAATATAGACAGAGTTAGATATATATAGGGACAATGTCCCAACAATGTCCCATATCTTGTCCCGTGCGTGTCCTATTTTATTAAACCAGCAAGTTTTTTTATCTCATTATAGTGTGCAGATTGCTCATAATCTCTCTTTCTTATAGGGAAAGATAGGTTATAGCAGTTGTTATAGTATGGAACAAGTCCATATTCCAAAGCATCACACAAGTCGTTTTTGATTGCTGGGTCAAGTTTTCCGTTCTTATATCTTTGTCTTTCTATTTCTTTTGCTAACCTATGTTTGTTTTCTTCGCCGTTCCACATTTTATAACCTTCATTGAGAATTGTTAATACACCATAGGCGAATGCGTTTTTAATAATTCCCATATTTATGTCTTTCTTTTTCATTGTGAAACCTTTGATTTGAATATGTTTCCACATTGCTTTTCGCTTTGAAGTTTTCTTTAAGTGTTTCAACTGTGCTATAAATGGGGCAGAAGCACCATCGACACTTAATATAACTTGTAATTGGTTATAAGCAATGCCATATTTATTATCTAAAAACTCCAAGAAGTCATCTAGTAACTCACACTGTTCCGTAGGAGCAAGTGTTCTATTCGTTTCTTCGGGGTCATCATAACATATTTCAAGTGTTTGTGTGGTCCCATCGTCCAAAATCGCCACTGGTATTGCACCAAATGTATCGTTTGCTGTTGCGTGGTCCACTCCAACAATGAGTGTAACAATATAATGCTGTTCAAGTTTGTGAGCCATTTTATAATGTTTCGCCCTATTGAATTGTGGGAAAACCACATCACTTGTGTTTGCGTGTATATCTCCCAAGAACATTCGCCTAAATTCGGTGTAGTTCACTTTTTTGTAGTTTTCGATATAGTTTTTAGTTTGTTCGTTAAGCAATTCCCAAATATGATAACAGTTAGCATATATGTAACACCATTCAGGGTCCTGCCTTTTCTCATTAACATAATCGACAAACCAGTGTCCAACAGTTTCGTTGTTTCCTACTACTACCAATTTCGCTGACTTATCTAATTGTCTAATAAATGTAACAACTGATTGTTCAACAACATTGGCATCTTTATTCTTTTGTGCTTCTTCGTATAAAACAAGAGATAATGGGTGGCTGGTTGTGATACCCCTAGACCTTTGACCACCTTTACTATCGGTAATAGGATAGAAGAAAGTTCCACCTTCTTGCCCTTTATGAACAATTCGGTCCTTTGATTTTGGTATATACCACTCACAACCAACTTCATCTCCAACATCAAAACCCGACCTAATTAAAAATTTCTCAATTTCGTTAATGATACTATCCTTAATTTCGGTGGCAGTTGCTTGAAGAATAACAATATCTCTATCAGGGTATTTATTAGTATAAACCCACCAAATTGAAACCAATATACTTGTTTTACCACTAATACGACCACTTGACAATATGAAGTATCGGTAGTTATCTAGGAAAATTTCCCTATAAACTGCTGGAATAAGCAAATTATCTTTTGACAAGCCATTGCTATTGAGCAACTCCTTAAACTTTTCATCGGTCATTCCGTTGACTAATTGTTTGCTCTCTGCTTCTTCTTCCATTAGCCACCACCTTTATCATCTTCTTTTTCGATAATGGTTATATCTTCAACATCAAGATTAACAACATTTCGGCTGTCTTCAAGTTCTTCCCTTTTACTAGCATCAACAATATTGATTGTAATATCTCCCATTGTTAATGACCCTAAATCAGGCAACTGTGTAAGACCTAATAATTTATCAAGTTCCTTTCTTGCACGCATTTTTGCATCAATATCTTCGATTTCTTCAATCTTGGTTTCCTTAACCATACCCAAAGCATTGAGTTTTGTTGTTGTCTTCTTTGTTCTCACTTTCCCATTGATAATATCACGGTAAAATTTTATTCGTTTAGCAGTTTCCCCATCAGCACCTTCAATCGCTTCAAGCATTTTCTCTGCACCTTGTTGAGTAGCCAAAGCATCTATCTGCTTATTCAACGCACTCTCAACCTGCGTGAGTTCCCTTGCCTTCTTCTGCGTTTGTAAAGTTTCAATCAATTCTTTAATGTTGTTATTTCTTCTTTCAAGTAAATATGCTGTTTGTGCAGGGTTTTTCGCCACATACCCAGCCATTTGATATGCCTGTGGTCGCCCATTACCTTGTCCACGATAATCAACATATAATCGTTGCTGTGCTGGCAACTTCTCGTATGCTTCCTGTTGCTCCTTTGTGAAACACGCATACTTTTTCGGTTTTAACCCAACTTTTCCCATAAGTCGAACACTACCCCTTTCAATTTCTATTTTTGCTTGTTTATAACTATTATACACTATTTTCCACTTTTTTGCAAATGTTTTGTCTATTCTTTATAAACTAATTTTGGCATTTTTGCCATAGTTTTGTGAATTATAAATTTTCAATATAGTATATATGCCTAAATTTTCAATTCTTTCGCCACTCCTAGCCACTTTTCCCCTTTCCCTAGATAAATACTCAACCGACCACCTTTCCCCTGCCTTAATCGAACGATTTTCCTTGACTGGTTTTTCCCTTTCCCCTAAAATTTTCCCCGAGAGTATTATTATATATAGATATTTAGGTTACTTGATTATATCTTGACTAGGGTAAAATATAGCACAGGTTAAAACGCATACCTTCGAATTATTAAATTTTCCTAGGGGGTGGTGGGGGTATAGTTAAACATCTCTATATAATAAAATATTTTTTACTCTCTTAATATTTAAAATAACTCAATAAATTATTTACTTAATATTATTTATTATATATATAATATAAATATTTAGAGAATAAATTTATCTAGTTAATTTTAATATATAGAGATTTAAACAAACAAAAAAAATAATAAATTGATATAAAAAAGATAATAAAATCTAAAAAGAGTTATAACAATGGGGGTTGCGTTTTTCGGGCGTTTTTGTGCCGTTTTCGGGGGTATTTTGTGTTCGGTCGGGTGTTTGTTCCAGTCGGTGTGTTTTGTGTGCCTTCTTGCGTTGTTTTCGGGGTGTTTTGCGTGTTTGCGTGCTGTCAATTCTTCCAGCAAAAGAAAAAACACGCTTTTTGCGTGCTTTTCTTATTTGTTAATAACTTAATATTAAATCAATTTTTTGTGCTGTTCGTTGCTCTCTTGCTTGCTCTTTTGCTCGTTGCTTTTCTTTTCTTGCTTGCTCTCTTATTGCAAACATTCTCTTATTTATTAAGTTTAATTTTGCAAAATCGCCACTTTTTAAAGCGTTTTTTTGCTCTTGTTTTAAATCTTCTAAAATATTCATTTTTTACCCCTTAATTAAAATTATTATAAAAACAATAACACTCGCCAACATTGATGCAAAAGTTAATAAAATACTAAAAATGTAAATAATTAAATCGTTTTTGTTTTGTGGTGTTGGTGTGCTTCTTGCGTTGTGCTTCTGCTTTTCCAACTCCAAGCGTTCTCTTTGCAACTCCAAGCGTTCTCTTTGCAACTCCAAGCGTTCTCTTTGCATCGTGTTTGTTTGTGTTGGCGGTTTATTGTCGTTTTTGCTTTGCTCTTGTATAATCTGCAAAAATTCGTTTAAATCAACCGCCACTCTGCACCGCCTAACGCTTTGATGCTTTTGTGATTGCTAATCTTCGCATAGTTGCGTTTAAATCTTCGCAACCTTGTTTGTTTGCTTTGTATAACTCAATAATTTTTGCTAAATTGTCAACATTCAATATTTGACAATAAATCAACAAGTTTTCTAAATCAATAATATTCATTATTTACCCCCGTTTTTGCGTTCTTTTTTTATTTCTTCCAATTCATATTCTTTTTGTAATTCTTCCAGTAATTCTTTTTCTTTTTGCTTTTCTCGTTCTCGTTCCCTGCGTTGCTCGTTTTGATAATATGTCCCGTAATTGTCCCAACAATAATCGTTCCAATTTTTCCAGCCGTGCCAAAAATTCTCTTGCTTTTTATATCCGCCGTTTGAATAATAGACGCCGTTGTGTTCTTCCCAGTTGCTCCCGTACTTTTGCCAATTTCCTTCATTGTCAATTATAACTAATCTGCTACCGCTGACAAGTTTGTTTATAATCGGTTTTATGTCTGCATCTAAAATTGTGCCGTTTGCGTTCTTTTTTAAATCTTCTAACGCTGTCAAATATGTTGCAATAAACTGCATTGTGTCGTTTGCTTCAAACATTGTCCCAAATTCATTAAAAACGCCGTTGTGTGCGACTGCGTACCCGTTCGCAATTTCCGTTGTTAATCTTCTCAATTTTTTAAAATCGTTTGTTAGTTCGTACGGGTGGGTTAATTCTTTACACACGCCCCCGCTCGTGCTAATTCGTGCGTGCAATATTGCAACCGCCGTTGTTGGTATTTTTTCGCATACTTTCAAAAACTCATTTTTGCTCATAAGCCCTTTAACAATTTTTATTGTGTGTTTTTCGGTTGTATATACAACGCCCGCCCCGTGCGGGTTTTTGTCAAACATTCGTTCTAAAATTTCCTTTGTTGGCATTGCAACATTTTTCGGTTTAATCGCAATTATACACATTCTGCACCGCCTTTCAATGCTTCAATTTTTGCATCGTGTTTTGTTATGCCTTTGTCGTTTAATCTTTTTTTAATCTCCGCCAAATGTTCGCTTTTGTCGTTTAAATAAACTAAAACATCAGTAAATTTACATTTTTGACAAGTGTCAACACTTTTCTTTTTTGCAAATGTTGCAACGCTTTGTGTTATATCTAAATATAACAATAAGTCCGCCCCCGTGTCAATACCGCTCCACAACCTAAACTCAATCGTGTTATCGTGTTGCGTGTTTATTGCTACGCTATGGTCGTTTTCTGCTCTTATGCTCTTTTCTACTAAATCAAAAATATTATCGTTTTCGGTGTGTGCGGGTTTTCGTGTGTAACTTGTGCTATTCCTTTTTGCTATTGCTACAAATTCGCCCCAAAATCTCGCAAACAACAACGCAAGTTTGCAAGCACCTAATTTGTGGGCGTTGCCAAAATAACTGCGGTTAATATGAATATGATTGCCGACATTGTCGCTATTGCCAAAATTTGACTTTTTAAACAACTCTAATGCTAAATTATAATTGTTTATATTCTTTTTATATTCTTTATAACTTTGCGGGTATGTTATCCACTCGCACCCGTGATTGTTTAAACTGCTATCACGCATAAAAACATTTTTGCGTTTAATCTCTTTTTTGCTTTTTATCTCTTTTGTATGCATTGTTTTGATTGTGTCAAGCATTGCCGTTGTTAAATCGACTTCAAAATTGCTCCCCCAACTGCCTAAATAATCTCGCTCAATCTCGCACCCAAACACGGGCGTTTTAT
>JAFWWV010000067.1 GCA_017523305.1 Clostridia bacterium | reverse complement strand
TAGTTATATACTTTGACCCGCAGAGCATTGCGCAGTACCAACTTCTTGGGTACACAGATGCGCAACAAGCAGCGTATAGAATTATTTATAAGAACGGTTTTGCCGAGGACATGATAGATGCCTACGGCGCAATGAAGCGTTAGGACCCGCACCTTTCACCCTTTGCGGATATCCTAGCGCCTTTTTTGCTACACAAACCAGCGAAAGGAATGATAATATGAAAGATTATGTATTAATAGGCCTAATAATTTTCGTGGGGCTGCTTATAATATTTTGCTTATGGGCAATATGTAAAGCGGCAAGCGACGCTGATGCAACGACTGAGTGGAACAGGAATTGGGAAGGTCAAAAATTCAAAAAATAATTTTGTAAATTCGGGTGCGAAGCACGAACAATTTGTGGGAAACTCAAAAAAAATTTTTCAAAATTCGGGTAGGTGCTCGGTCTTATATACGAACATTTGTACGAAATTTTACTTAACCCACCCCCCATGCTATGCGAACATATGTTTGTATGATCGTTTGTATGGGTGGGGGTGGTGTTGGGTGTAAAGTAAAAGTTTTTTAATTTTTTTTAAAAAAAGTATTGACAATGCTTTTTTTATTTGATATAATAAATACATAAGATAGAGAAGGGAATTGATTTTAAATGAAAAGAAAAAAAAGAGTTTTTAAAAGATGGGTTAAAAATGTGGGGTGGGTTGTGTTAGGTGCTTTAATAGGTATAAGCATTTATACATTATTTACAATAAAAGAAACAAACACAACTCCAAATGGTGGTGCTTATACTTGTAGGGGTACAATTATTAAAGTTTGTAGTGGTGATTATAAGGCGTATAAATATTTTGAATAAAAGACTTAAAAAAGTCTTTTTTTAATGTTAAGTAATTGACTTAAAAAAGATTTTATTTTATACTTAATATGTACTTATTAAAAGACTTTTAAAAAACTTTTAAAACTTGTTTAAAAGGTATTGACTTAAAATTTTTTTAATGGTACAATGTAATTGTATTAAGATAGACAAGGGCAAAAGGAAAAAAATAATTGCTTAATATCTTAATACTTGTTATTTGACAATTTAGAGTTTTAAATCTTATTTAACCTTTTTAATATAAAGATTAAAGAGTGTTAAAAGTGTTAGTTTGTATCTTTAATCTTTATACAATGTATAATAAGATTGGAGATTGAAAAAAGTGTTTTATAATGAGTTAAAAAAAGAAATAGTGTTAAATAAGATTAAAAGAGTTAGTTTTCTAACAAGTAATTATATTTTATTATGTGATGTTGAAACTTGCAACGATAACAAAATTATACTTGATTTTAGTTATGATATTATAAGTACAAGAACAGGTGTAATTGTTGCAAGTGGTAGTTATATAATAAAAGAGAGTTGGCAAACAAGGTCTTTACGATATGGCAAGTATGCAAAAAGTAAAGTAAAAAACTATATTAAAAAGTTAAATAAAAAAGAGTGTAAATTGATTAGTTTACTTGATTTATATGATTTAATAAATAACTTGATAAATAGTTATAATATTAAAATATTTATGGCATATAATGGTAAATTTGATTTAGAAGCATTATATAGTACATTTAATTATTCTAATAAAAAAATGAAACTATGGCAAAAAAGTGCTTTTGAATTGGCAAGTGAAAAACCTTTATTTATGCAACTTGATTTGCTTGATTTATGGACTTATGCTAGTAAACTTTACAAAACTAAAAAGTTTAAAAAGTGGTATGATAAAAAAGTTGCTATTTATTCTAATAATGGCAATAGAAAAACAACCGCCGAAATAGTAGGTCGTTATATTTTAGAAAACTTGCATTTTATTGAGGAACACACAGGGGCAAAAGATTTAGAAATTGAGTACTTAATTTTTATAGCATGTTATTTTAATAGTGCTAATAAAATGGTATGGCTAAATTATAGTGGTCTATGGGGTGTTTGGCGTTTGGCACAAGATATCGTGTTAAATAAAGATAGTAAACTTTATATAAGGTTTATTCTAAATAAAATGTGTTATAATTAAAAGGGAATAATTAAGGGGGTTAAATAAGGTTTAAATAAGATTAAAACTCTAATTGTTATTATAAAGGTGGTGTTATTCATGGTTAAAGAAAAAGATGCTTTAATAAACTATCAAGAAGTAAAAAACTATTGCAAAAAAAATAATATAGATATTAAAAGTATTAAAGTTATGGGTATAATGGCAAAATACACAAAAGAAAACATATTGCAAGTTATACCCGAATTAGATAAAAAAATTATAAAAAAATGTTAAAAAGTACTTGACAAGTATTTTTTTTATGGTATAATAGTACTCGTTAAAAGGAAAACCCACTTATATGGGGTGCTATCTTTTTAACAAAACTCATTATAAAACATAGTATTAAAGACTAACACACTTATAATACTAACAAAAAGGGCAAG
>JAFWWV010000066.1 GCA_017523305.1 Clostridia bacterium | reverse complement strand
TATCGCCAGATGCATGGCTGGGTAGCGAAGTACGGAAGAGATAAACGCTGAAAGCATCTAAGCGTGAAACTCGCCTTAAGATTAGATATCCCATAACATAAGTTAGTAAGACCCCTTGCAGACAACAAGGTTGATAGGTCAGAGGTGGAAACGCAGTAATGTGTGTAGCTGACTGATACTAATAGGTCGAGGGCTTGATCAAGTTTAATCTTGACTTGCTTGATTTTACTTAGTTTACAAAAATATATTAAAAAATATGCAGTTGTGATGGTGCTATTCACCCCTCTTTTTTAAAAAGAGAAAATATTACTTGCTTATACCTGAGAAATCAGTTATAATACCAGTGATGGTGAAGATAGAGAAAAGGTTCCACCCGTTCCCATTCCGAACACGGAAGTTAAGCTTTTCATCGCCAAACATACTTGGTTGGAAACGACCCGGGAAATCAGGACATCGCCATCGCATCATTAAAACCACCGCACGAGGTGGTTTTTTTGTTTTAATTTTTACTTATACACATATTAATTATTTTATCCACAAAAAAAGAACCTTAAGATTTTTCTTAAAGTTCTTTTTTTTATTACAAATAAATTTATAAAATACTTAGATTAAGTTTATTTGCAATTTCTTGAGCATTAGTTGCTAAATCTATTTTTTCACTAGGAATTGTTATGTCTGCATATTTTTCATATAGTGGGGACCTTTCAGTATATAAATCGTCAAAAGTTTTACCTTTTTCAATAGCAACACCTCTTGTTTCAAAATTTCCTAAGCGAGTTTTTAATTCTTCTTTTGAAACTTTTAAATATACTACTGTTCCTATCTTTTTTAAGTGTTCCATTGCTTCACTACCATATACAACGCTTCCACCTGTTGCTATTACTGTGTTTTTTACATTTAAATTTTTGTTAATTTCGTTTTCAACTTTTTTAAAATAATTTAAACCATTTTCTTCAATTATTTTATAAAGTTTTTTGTTTTCTTTTTCTTGAATTAAAATATCACTATCAATAAAGTTATATCCAATCATTTTAGCAAGTAGTACGCCTATTGTACTTTTTCCACTTCCTGGCATACCAATTAAAATTACGTTGTTCATATTGTTTTCCTTTGTCATTTTGTAATTTTAATAAACTAAATATTTTTTGTCAATTTATTGGTTACTTAATTTATTTTTTTAAAGAACAAACAAATTTATTAAAATTGCACATTGTTTTTATTATTATTTTATTTTAAAATAAATTATGTAAATTACAATTATAATTTTATAAGGATAAGAAATGAAAGATAATTTAACAAAAAAAGAAGCTATTGAATTATTTTCTAGTACAAAAAAAACATTAAAAACTTTAGATAAAACTTTTGATAAAAATGCAACAGAGTTTATTGTTAAAAGTGAAAAGCAAGGATTATATTCTCTTTACACAAGTGATAACTACGATATACCTGTTTGTACTTGTAATGATGTTTATAAAACTTTTTGTGGTTTATTATACTTTGAATATGGGGTAGGAAAAAAAGATGTTATGCCTGCTTGGGCAAGTTATGGACAGGTTGTAGAAGATAGTTGGCAAGGAATAGAGAAAGATATAAAAATACCTACTTCGCCGTTTAAAAGCGTAAATAAAGCCTTAGATAAGGGTGCTACACTATATTATCAAACGGAAAATGATGCTAATTCAGGTGTATTTGCAATTACTAATCCGTATAATGAAAATTTTGCAGATAAAAGTTTTGTTAAGGCTCAAACATTTTCTCGTGGTATAAGTGAAATTGATTCAATTGCAGAGCTTTGTTTAAACTCTTGTGAACAATGTCAATAATATCAAAATGATAAAAATATTAATATAATAAAATATGAAATTAACACCCGAAGAATTTAATTCTTTAGCTGTAATAGTTGCTTCAATTTTAGCTAAAGGTGAAGATAAGGATACTATTTGTAAAATAAAATCTTTTTTGTTACAAATTATAAATAATTTAAGTGTTTATATTAAGTAAAATGTAATAATTATTTATATATTTATAATAATCTTTCCATTTCTCTTTTCGTATTGGCATTGGTTTATGATTATAAAAAAATAAAACTAGAGCAGGACTAATGTTGTTCCAAGTATTAAAAATTTTATAATTAACAAAAAATCCTGCACTTATAAGTTTTTTTATTTGAGCGTGATAGTTAAAATACATAAAATTATTTTGTGCTAAATAAATAAAAAATTTGGTAAAAAATAAATTTTTTTTAAATTTTAGTTTTTATTTTGCTTTTATAAAAATATTATTGTATAATATAGGTGTAGAAAAATATTTAAATTAGTGATTAAAAAAAATATTAATTGCTAAAACTACTAATAAATAATATAAAAAAAGGAGGTAAGAATAAGTGAAGAAGAGAGCAAAAATTTGTTTTTATATTTTTATAGCTTGCGCTGTTTTTGCTTTGGGTATTTTAGGTTATTTTGTATTTAATAACGAATCTGATAATGTTATGATTGGTTCTCGTAAATTTGTAACTTTTAACGAAGTACCTGGGGCTGTTACTTATTCTTTATCCGTTGAAAATAACTCGCAAAATTATGTAGCAAATTATAAGGTAAGAAAATCTGCTACTGAAAACCCAAACGAATACAGTTTTTTAGTTGAAGTTACTCTGCCAGATAACACAAAGATTGCTGAAGAAAATTATCTTCAGGAAATAACTTCACAAAATAAAGAAAATAATACAATCGACTGTATCATTAAAGATTATACAGTCGATTTTTTTAATACTCAAAATAGTGTTGAAGAAACAAGAGATTATGTTGATCAAACTTTAATAGGTGTTAATAAAAACTCTTTATTTTGTATTTTCAGTGAATATTTTGAATCGGTTTTTGTTGAAGATGGTAAATATGTTTTAAATGTTTGCGCTTTTAATGAAGATGGAAACAAAATCGAAAACTCAGAAAAAGCAATTAATTATAATTATTATGCTTACTATGAAAGGGATTTTGAAAGAAGAGAAAATTATTTTATAAATGGTGATTGGTATAATTATGTTATTACTAATAAAGAAGAGCTTAAATTATTAGTATGGCATACAATTCTTTATAGAAATAACAACGTAACATTTTTTGTAAAAACTCCTAATATTCACGCTGGAAATATAAATTCATTAGTATATGAAGCAATAAGCACATATCCAGAATATGACGCTGTAGAAGATGCTGGTTCATATGCAAAAATGCAAGAGAAGGTAGGAACATTACAAAACTTTACTTATTATTTAGATAGTAACTTCACAAAAACTTATGAAGATTTAGCATTAGTTGATGCTGCTGTTTATATTCAAGCTTCTGATTACCTTTATAAAAAAGATGTTGATTATTGTGACTTTGAATATATAAAAGAAGAAACTTCTTCACCAAGAAATTTTGAAATAGATAAAAATGATGTTGATGAAGTAATGGTTTATAATACTGAACAACTTTATATGGTTGTTCAATATGGTGCAAGACCTATCTTTCCAGAAGGAGAGAGTGTAGCAAAAACTGTATATGAAAATGCAAAATCTGAATTAGCACAAATTAATAATAGCGACAATTTAACTGATTATGAAAAAGCATTAAATATTTATAGGTATATTTGTTCTAATGTAATATATGATTATGTAACATATGAATTTATGTATATTAAAGATGACTACACAATTAGCAGTTTTGGTAATTATAGTTGTTTTTATCTTGAAGGTGTTTTTTATAATCTAGAAAAACAATATGCTGTTTGTGATGGGCTTGCAAAAGCATATAGTTTAATGTGTTCTATTGAAGGTGTTGACTGTATTAAAGTTAATGGTAGAGTTATTGGAGAAGGTAACCATGCTTGGAACAAAGTTTATTTAGTAGACGCAGAACACAATCTTGATGATTGGTATTGTGTTGATACAACATGGGGAGTTGCTTCTTATAGCAGTTTTAATAAAGAACAACAAAAAACAGAATATTTTGAAATATTAACACACACATATTTTTTAAATCCTGAGTATGAAGGAAGACAAATTCACTATCAAGCAGGGGTAGAAGATTGTGTTAGTGATTTTAATGTTTATGAAATTTTAGAATATTCTTTTGAAGATAAATCTGGTGATTTTTATATTCAAACAAATAATGAATTAATTGAAGCTTTTGATTATGCAGAATACTTAATTGCAAACGGAGACAATTCTGTTACTTTGGAAATATATATAGATAAAATATATGCAAATGAATATGGTTCAGAAATTAAAGATTTTAAATTAAATAATACTCACAGAAATAGTTTGCAAAAAGAATTAAATAATGCAGAATTATATGGAAATGAAATAGAAGTTCAAAAGTTAAAAAATCAAATAGCAGAAGTAAATCAAGAAATTAGAGACTGGTTTACACAAAATGGTGTTTCAAATACACTAGGATTAGATTGGTTTATTATTGATGATGTTATAATTTTTAGATTTTTTGTTGCTTAATAAAAAAATAAAAACAAAAAAAGAAAGTTTATTTTCTAAGCTTTCTTTTTTTATGTTATAAAGATTTTTAAATAACTATAGGTTTATTAGTATTTTCTTTTGGCAAAGTCATACCTTCGGGCAATGTGTCGCAACCTTCATAAACAACTCCTTGTTGAGAATCGTAAACCGAATGTCGTATTTGTTTTTTATGACTAAATTTTCCATCAATAAAATACTCTAAGTATGCTTTTGCTTCATAACCATCTTTTGGATATTTAGTTCTAAAATATTCGCCTTTAAACATTATTTTATCAGAATAACTTCCGTTTGTATCAGGTATAATTTTATCACCTTTATGTGGTATTTTTTTTATAATTTCAGAGCTTGTTTTTATTGTTAAGTTTTTAGATTTAGTATCTCCAAAAATATTAAAATTTAAATTATTTCCGTCACATTCACAAGTAATAAAAATAGGTAAGTCTGTTGTGTTTGTAAATTTTAAATCTGCACTATTCCACGAAACCATTGCATCTAATCCAGGGCTTACATACGAAACAGGAAGAGAGTGTTTATGAACTTCTGTAACATCAATGTTTGCAAGAAGTAGGGCGTTATAAAGGGTGCTAGAAACTTGACATATTCCACCCCCGATTCCTTTTACGAATTCACCGTCTTTAATGATATTGGCCTGTTTATAGCCTTTTTCAAGCGAGCGCTGTCCAAGAATTTCATTAAAAGAGAAATTTTCACTTGGTTGCAAACATATTCCGTTTAATGTTTGTGTTGCAATTTTAATATTGTTTTTTCTATCAATATTTGACTTTGCATAATTGGTTGAAAAAGTTGATTGCTTGGTAGTTGCTTTTAATAATAATTCTTCAGTAACTGTGGGTTGTATTTTTATAGTAGGTATTAAAACTTTTGCAAAACAATCTTTTTTTAAACTTTCAACAATATCTAAATATAATTGTTCTTTATCTACCTTTAACCCTGTTTTACTTTTGGAAATATCAAAGTTTTTGTTTGTTTTATTGTATTTTATTTGACTATCAATAGCGTCATATTCAACATCAGTACAAATGTTATTAATTTTTTCGTCAATATTTGTTAAAACATAATTTACAGCTATTTCAGGAGAAAAGCCCATTCTATTAATTTTATTTATGTTTTTTAATTTGTTTAAATATCCACCTTTTCGATTTGTTTTATATGCATTATCTAAAATATTATGTATATTGGTTTTTACTTCAAAATCACTTTCTTTAAATAACCAAGTTTTATCTTCATATTTTATTTCTAAATTAATTTGTTTTTCTTGTTCTTCAAAAATGCTTAAAAGTTTTTGTTCAGCTTCTTTTTTAGTAAGTCCACCAATATCAACCCCACATAAAACATAACCAGTTGAAAAAGTATCATTATTTGTTAAAAAAAACTCGTTTACAACAAAAAAAAGGGTAAATGGAATTGCAAAGCAAAAAATAAATGCAATTATTAACCCTTTTAATTTTTTTAATATTTTCATTGTTAAAAAATCTCCATTCATATACAGATAGTATTAACAATGTTAAATATAATTATTTAAGTTTTTTTATTTTAATTAAAAATCAATTAAATCTTCTGGATCAAAAGATGTTTGAATTGTTTTTTCTGGTTCTATATCAGCAACATCTTTTAATTTACGTTGAATTGTTTTTGTTTTCTTGGTAGCAAATTCAAGAGAATTTGAAGCTTCGTCAATTTTCTTTTGTGTTTTTGAAAGTAAATCAACAAATTTATTGAATTCCATTTTAAAAATACTTAAAGTGTTCCAAATTTCACTACTACGTTTTTCAATAGCAAGTGTTTTAAATCCCATTTGTAAACTGTTAAGTAGGGCAGTTAATGTTGTAGGACCACAAACCATAATTTTGTATTTATGTTGTAAAAATTCACATAAAGCTGGACGTCTTATAACTTCAGCGTATAAACCTTCAACAGGCAAGTACATAACAGCAAAGTCGGTAGTAATAGGAGCAGAAATATATTTTTCGTTAATATTTTTAGCTTCTTCCTTAATTCTATTTTCAAGATTTTTAATTTGAATTTCCATTTCTTTTGCGTCGTTTTGTTCGCTAGCAGCACATAGTCTTGAATAATCTTCAAGTGGAAATTTAGCATCAATTGGTAAATATAATTCTTCTTCATTTTTACCAGGTAATATTACGGCAAAGTCAACACGTTCGGTTGTGTTTTGTTTAATTCTAACTTGTTCTTTGTATTGGCTAGGAGATAATATTTGTTCAAGTAAGTTAGCAAGTTGAACTTCGCCCCAACCACCACGGGTTTTTACATTTGTTAAAACTTTTTTTAAGTCACCAACACCAGTTGCAAGAGATTGCATTTCGCCAATACCTTTTGAAACAGTATCTAAACCTTTTACAATAAGTTGTACTGAATCGCTAAGTCTTTTTTCAAGAGTAGAACTTAATTTTTCGTCAACAGTTTGACGCATTTGTTCAAGTTTCTTTTCATTGTTATCTTGTAAGTTTTTAAGGTTGCTTGAAATAACATCACTTACTCTGTTTAATTTTGCATCATTTTCTTTTAAAATTTCATTTAATCTACTTTCAATGTTATTTAATTGTTGAGATTGATTTTTTGCTAAGTTAGAAAGATAATTAGCAACAGTTTCGTTATAATTTTTAATTGTTGAAATAACAAATTCGTTAAATTGTTTTATTGAACTTAATTGTGTTTCAAATAGGTTTTTAATTGTTTTTTCTAAGTACTCATTTTGCTTTTTTGTTTCTGTAATAACTGAACTTAAATTTTCAAAACCTTTTGGTCTTTTTACAAAACTTACTATAAGTAGAGCAGTTATTATTAAACTTAAAAATACAAGAGCTATTAATAATATTGTTTGCATTTTTTTAATCTTCCTTTATTTTATTTGCTAATTCAAAAGCATTTAATGATTGTAATATTTTTTTTATATTTTGTCTTTCAATATTTGTACATTTTTCAGTACTATGCAAAAATTTTTTTATTGTATTTTCACTTAATTCTTTAATATTGTTTTGATACTGTTTTGCTTCCAATAAAGTGTTTTCTTCAATTTTTAGCCCTAATTTTGCTGAAAATCTTGCCAATCTAAGTAAACGCTCTCCGTCAATAGAAAGTGTTTTTGGAGTATTTGGTACAGCTTTTAAAACTTTATTTTTTATATCTTCTAAAGCATTAAAAGGGTCTATAATTTGATTTTCAATAATATCAAAATATATTGCGTTTATTGTAAAATCTCTGCGAATGCAGTCTTCTTCAATGGTAGTAACAAACTCTATTTTTTTAGGTGAGTGTTTACCGTTTGGGTTGTAAAAATCTTTTCTAAAAGTACTATACTCAAAAGTAAAATTTTTGTATTGAATTTTTGCAGTTCCAAATTGTTTATTTGAAGGAATAATTTTATATTCACTGTCATATAAAATTTGTTCTAATTCATCAATTTTTAATTTTGAACATAAGTCGCAATCTGTTGATTTTATACCCAAAAGAGAATCTCTAATATAACCACCAACAATATAAAGTTTTGCGTGAAATTTTAACAAATTAGCTAATTTTTTTAAAGCTGGAAAAATTTTTATCATACTTAACATTATATCAAACATTTTTTTATTAATAAAACAAAAAAAACTATGTATTGTGCAAAAAATACAATTTTAACCTTAAGTATTGACAAAATACTATTACTTTGTTAATATATACACATAATAAATAACTAGGTAAAGGAAACGAGATTATGAATACAATCAATTTTAAATCAAGTTTAAGGTGCAGGTTCTAAGATAATCACTTGTCAAGACACGAGTGGTTTTAGTTTCTGTGTCGTTATACTTGAATTAAAATTGTTACAGCTAATAGGTCTAACGGCATTTATATGAAAATGTGGTTAGGCTTTTTTTTATAAAAAAATAACCCAAAAAATAATTAGCTAAAACTAAAAAAATGGGGAACAATTAGAACAATGAGTAATCTTATAGAATATGTATACAAAGAAAATGATAAAATAAATGTTAAGTTAGCTGGTACAGGTGACCAAGTTAAAGTTTTAACATTAGATGATGTTGATAGCGTTGTTGATTTGTATCGTGCAGTTTATGCAGAACTTCAACAAGCAAAATGTGAAAAATTTATTCACAAATTAGAAGAAAAAGAAGTTGAAGATTTAATTACTAGTGGTAGCAGTGCTATTATTGGTTATTTTAAAGATGGTAAACACCTTGCAGGTGCTTTATATACAAAACCTTTTGATAAAGATTCTAAATACTTTCAAACACCAGCTTTTGAAGGTGGTAAAACAGTTTACGCTATCGGTGGCTTAGCTGTAGATCCTAAATATCGTGGAAATGGTGTTGTTTCAAAAATAGCAAACGTAGCTTTCAATGGTGTACGTGCTTATGCACAAGATAATCCAGAAGCAAATATTGCTGGTACTGGTTTTGAAATTAGTTGCGAAAACTTTGGTAGTTTAATGTCTTTAGGTGGTGCTCGTAACGAACATGCTGAATACTTATTTAATTTATTAGGTATTCACTATATTAATGATCCTGAAGTAGAAGATAATGACTTAACAGTTTTAGGTTATGCTTCATTTGATCAACAACCACAAGACCCAGTTTATATGCCAAAAGTAGTTTTAAATGGTAACCAAGGAGAATCTTTTGAAGCTCTTGATACAGCAGTTCAACAAATGGGTACTGTTCAAGAAGGAACAACAACAGTTTCGATTGATGGCCACAATATAACAACATTTAATTCATATATCAACGCACCAATTAAAGAAGTAGTTGGTTTTGATTCTGGATATACAGCAACATATCCACCACAACTTGAAAAATAATAATCCACATATAAGTGGAAAAATAAAAAACCTTTAATTTTAAAAGGTTTTTTGTGTTTTAAAAATACCTTTAAGGATAAAGAAAAATGAAAGAAAAAGTTTTAAAATTTTTTAATGAATTATCTAAATATCCACGTCCATCTGGTAATGAAGAAGCTGTTGCAAATTATTTAGTAGATTTTGCAAAAAAGCATAATTTTTATGTTTATAAAGATAATTTTAATAATGTTTTAATTAAAAAAGAAAACTCTAATAAAGAACCAATTATTTTACATTCGCATACAGATATGGTGTGTGTTAGTGAACCTGATTATGAAGTTGATTTTCTTTCAACACCTATAAAAACTGTTATTGAAGGCGACTATTTATCGGCTTATAAAACTTCACTTGGTGCCGATAATGGTATGGGTGTAGCAATTATTTTAACTTTATTAGATGAAAATAATGATTATAATATCGAAGCTCTTTTTACAACTGATGAAGAAGTTACAATGACAGGTGCAACAAACTTTGATTATTCGCTTTTAAAATCAAAAAATTTAATAAGTCTTGATGGTATGAGTGATTGTGAACTTATTAATGGTTGCGCAAGTATTTGTGATATGAAAATTAAATTTAAACCTAATTTTAAAACAGATAAAAAAATAGGTTATTGTTTAAAAGTTAAAGGTTTAAAAGGTGGTCACTCTGGGGCAGATATTAATTTAAATTTAGGAAATTCAAATAATATTTTAATTGAAATTTTATCTAATCTAAATAACGTTGAATTAAGCCAAATTAAAGGTGGAGATCAATTTAATTTTATTGCAAATTATTCAAAAGTTTATTTTGCAAGCAGTGATTTTGAACAAAAATTTAATGAAATAAAAACTAATTTAATAAAACAATATCCAACTTTAGAATTAACTTATGAAAAAGTTGAATTAGATAAATATTTATCTGTTAATGACTCAAAAAAATTAATAGATTTATTAAGCCAAATTAAAACAGGTGTTATTGTAGGAAACAATCAAAAAATTGTTTTATCACAAAATCTATCGTGTATTAATTTAGAAGAAGGATTAATAAAAATTAGTCAACGTGGACATAGTGAAAAAGAAGATGAAAACAATATACAAAAATTAAAATCTTTAGCAGAAAATTTTGGTTTTAATTTTGAAATTTTTGACAAACAAAAAGGTTTTTGTACTGATGAAAATTCAAAACTAACTAAAGATTTAGTAGAAGTTTATTCAAGTTTATTTAATAAAAATTTAAATGTGTTAAATAAACATATTTCACTTGAAGCAGCTATATTTAAACAAAAAGCTCCACACATTGATATAGCAATTGTTTCACCTAAAATTTTAGGTGCTCACTCTACAAAAGAAAGAGTTTTTATTCCTTCAATTAATACAACATATGCATTATTACAAAAATTTTTAAATAAATAACAAAAAATACTTTTTTATTTTTAAAGAATTTTGTATACTTAATTTTTGAAAATAAGGTAGGTAATAAAAATGAATATTAATGAAGATATCAGCGAAGCAAGGATAAATCCAGAAGATTTTATTGCTTTTATTGAAATTGAACAAGGTAGCAAAAATAAATATGAAATTGATAAAGAAACAGGATTAATTATCTTAGACAGAATTCTTTATACAGCAACTCACTATCCATTAAACTATGGTTTTATTCCAAGAACACATTGTGAAGATGGTGACCCTTTAGATGTTTTTGTATTATGCTCTCAACCAATTGAAAAAATGAGCTTGGTAAGATGCTATCCAATTGGTGTTATTTCTATGAAAGATAGAGATAAAGGCGATGATAAAATTATTGCTATACCTTTTGGTGATCCACAATACAATGGTTATATGGATATTTCAGAACTTCCTTGCCATATTTTTGACGAATTAAAACACTTTTTATCAATTTATAAAGAACTTGAAAACAAAAAAGTTGATGTAAAAAATGTTATGGGTCATGAAGAAGCTAAAAGAGTTATTGCTGAAGCAAAACAACTTTATCACGAAACATTTGAAAGAAAATAATATAAAAATACAAAAAAAGATGACTTAAAATAGTTGTCTTTTTTTTATATAAATTATGCCTTTAAATTGACACAAATTTATATAGATGTTAAAATATTTTTAGTATGAACAAGTTTTGGACAATTTTATTAAAAATTTTAATAGTTGCTTCTTTTATAGGCATTGTCGCTTTTACAGGCATTGCTATTTTAAACAATCAAAATATTTCATATGAAGCATATTCTTATATTGTTGCAACTCATAAAAAAACAGAGTTTACAACATTAAAAACTAATATTGCAAATAACGTAAAAGCAACTTATAAAGGTTCAACTGATGTTTATGCAATATACTTTAATAAAGCTCTTACAGAGTTAAACGAAGGTATTAGTTATTATATTGATTATCTTGCTTTTGAAGACGAATTAACTAAAGGTGAACAAGATAAACTTATAAATCTTTATAGCTCATATATTAAAGGTTTTAACAATACAAGTGACGCTTATAATACTTATGTTGAAGCTTATGAAGCAGCTAAAAAACATGAGCAAGAATATGGTTATGAAGAAACAAACTATGCTTTCACAAACGTTAACGCAAAAGCAGTTTCTTTAGTAAGAGAATATTTATCATGTTATGAAAAGGGCAGTGAGTTCTTTAAATACTTAGTTCAAATTGTAAATACTTATAATCAAAATTCGAATAATTTATATAGTTTTACAGGGCAAAACTATATGATTAAAAATGGTTTAGTTGATTATTCTTTAGATTTTGTTTTAGAAAATATGACAGAAAAAATTAACAGAAGAACCTATGTTACAGATTTAAACACAAATGAAAAAATAAAACTTTTCAATGATTTTATAACAAACGAAAGTAAATTTACAGATAGAGATACAGTAAATGATAAAGAGTTTAGAATTTTTGTTAACAATTTAAATTGTTTAAATATTTATGAATGGGCTGGTAACAATGCAAATTATGTTGCAACTTTAGATGAAAAACTAGCTGAAAAATCAAATAGTGCTTTAAACTTTTTTAATAGTAATTTTAAGGGGTAATTAATTTTGAAAAAATTTTATTTTACATTACTTTGCTTAATATTGTGTTTTTGTACTTTTGGTTTTGTTGGTTGTGGAGATACAGATTATTCAAAAGCAGATATAGATGCTCTTTACACAACAATGAAAACAAGTGATGCAACAAAACAATTTTTTGATGGCAATTTTTTAAAGTTGATTTTGATGATGAAAAAATTAATTTAGATGCAACTGATAAAAGTTACATCTTTCCACAAGTTTATGGTTATTATTTAACATCTTCATCAAACCTTTTATCAACTGTTGTTGATAGGGTAGGTAAAATTTCTTATGTTGTTAAAAATTTTTCACAAGATAAATTAAATTCTATTTACACTAAACTTAGTGCTGTTAATGGTTCATTAAAAAATTTAGCTGAACAAAAATTTGTTTATGAAAGAAGTAAAGGTAACTTACATTATAAAAATGTTATATCTTCATACAATTCATTAATTAATAACTTATATTCTTTAAATAAAACTTTTGCTAATTATTATTTTGTTGATAGTATGGGAAAAGCAGATTTCTCAAAAACAAATTTAACAGATAGTAATGTTAGAGATATGTTAAATTATCAATTACTTAACATTTCAAAAGTTTCATTTAATTATGAATTATTAAACTTTATGTATACAAATCCATTAGGTGAAGTTTCAACTTGGTATAATTCTACTGTTTCATTAAAAAACTATATAGAACTTTCAATTGCAACTTTAAATAAATTAAAAAATGCTAACGATTTGGCTAGCCATATTGGAACAAATAGTACAAATATCTTAAACTTATTTGCAAGTATGCAAAGACAAGAAAAAGAATTTGAACAAGAATATACAAACTTTTATCAAAGTATAAAAGCCTTTAATGTTAAAGAATATTTTTCTTCAACCAATAAATCAGCATATATTGAAAACTGTTCTAATAAAGAACAATCTTATTTTAATATTATTAACAACTTTTTAAATGGTAGATATTTAGCTTTTACTGATGGTTTAACTGATGTATTAAGTTATATGTAAAAACAAACAAAAAAAGGGACGGGAATTATGGATTATATTAAACTTGCAAATATGCTTTTTCCTGAAGTAGATTTGACTATTGAAGAATGCTTCAATGCTTATCCAAAAAGGATTATGCCTGTTGGGGCAGAAGTTACTCGTATTGCACCAAGTCCAACAGGATATTTTCATATTGGCAGTGTTTATGGTGCTTTTATTGATAAACTTATTGCTTATCACACCAATGGCGTTTTTTATATGCGTTTAGAAGATACTGACGCAAAAAGAGAAGTTGCTAATACTGGTGATATAGCATATGATATGCTTTCGTATTTTGGTTTAAAACCAGACGAAGGTTATGCTGGAGATAACAAACCACAAGTTGGAAATTATGGCGATTATGTTCAAAGTAAAAGAAAAAACATCTATTGTGCTTTTGCAAAACACTTAGTTTCAATAGGTAAAGCATATCCTTGCTTTTGTGCAAGTGCTCAAAATAAAGATGAAATTTTAAAACGCAGACAAGAACAACTTGAACAAAATGATGATATTGAAGAAAAAGACGCTTGTAGAGATTTAACTCTTGAAGAAATTGAACAAAAGTTAAGTCAAAATATTCCTTTTGCCATAAGATTAAAATCTTGTGGAAATCCTGATAAAACTTTCAAAGTGAAAGATAGAATTAAAGGTGAAAGGGAAGTAAGAGAAAACACAAAAGATATTGTTATTTTAAAAAGTAATAAAACTCCACCATATAGTTTAGCTCACGTTGTTGACGATACTTTAATGGGAACAACAACTGTTGTTAGGGGGAAGAATGGTATCCATCACTTTCTGCACACATTGAACTTTTCAATGCTTTTGGTTTAACTCCACCGCAATATGCACACACACCAGTTGTTTGTAAATTAGATGAAGATGGAAACAAAAGAAAATTAAGTAAAAGAAAAGACCCAGAAGCCGATGCAAGATATTTTATTGAAAAGGGTTATCCTGTAAGTAGTGTTATGGAATATTTACTTAACCTTATTAACAGTGATTTTGAAGATTGGAGAAAACAAAACCCAACAACTTCATATTTTGAATTTCCATTTAAAGTTTCAAAAATAGGTTCAAATAACCCTATGTTTGACTTTGTAAAACTTGATGATTGTTCAAAACAAGTTATTAGTCGCTTTAAAGCAGATTATATTTATGAAAACTGTTTGTCATGGGCAAAAGAATTTGACACAAATTTTTATAAAAAAATTAAAGATAAAAAAGATTTTTGCGTAAAACTTTTTGATATTGATAGAAACAATAATAACCCAAGAAAAGATATTGCAAAATGGAGTATGGTAAGTTCATTATATTCATATATGTTTGACGGGGTAGATTCTTTAAAACTTGAAGATTATGATTTTGATTCAAAGTTTAATAAAGAAGATATTATTGCTGTTTTAAATAGTTATAAAAAAGTTTATGATAAAAAAGACGACAAACAAACTTGGTTTGAAAAAATAAAGGCTCTTTGTCCAGAACTTGGTTTTTGCGATAATATGAAAGAGTATAAAAAGAACCCAGAAGATTACAAAGGCAATGTTGCTGATGTAAGTGGAATTATTAGAGTAGCTATTACTACAAGAAGAAACAGTCCTGACTTATACGAAATTATGAATTTGTTAGGCGATAAAGAAGTTAAAAATAGAATAAATAGAGCAATTGATTTGTTAAAATAATAAAATTGGTATATTATTAAAGTAGATTTTAGGAGTGTAACAAAATGATAGTTTTAAAGAATTTTTCAAAATTTTTCTCATATCTAGGTCAAATAATGGCTTTTTTAACCATTATTCTTTTAGGTTTAGTTTATTTAAACCAAGCTTTACCTTTTAGCTTTTTAGGTGAAAATTTTTATAATCTTCTTTTAAGTATTAAAGAATATGCTGTAATTTTAACTATTACTGTATGTGGTTTAGGTTTTGCTTGCAGAAGATCAATTTTAATTTTTATTCCATTTTGTGTTTTAGCTATTTGTGCTTTAGCTTGCTATTCAATTGTATTATTTCAAATTTAAATATAATAAGTAAAAAAAAGTTAGTTTAAAACTAGCTTTTTTTAATGGTTAATATTGTAAATATTTGATATTTATATTATAATATAAGAAACAAACGAATTATTGGAGGTTTATTGTGAGTATAATTAAACAAAAAAACTTAGGAATTAGTATTCAATATGATGATGAAAATAATAGTATAACAACCACTAGAAATGGAACTCCTGTACATTATTCAGATTGTTTTGTTGTGTTAAAATTGTTTATGTCTAAACATGGTTTAGAGAATGTTGGAATTAAAAACGATTATAAAGATAAATCTTATACTTTAAATATTAATGAATCTATTGAAACTTTTGAAAAAAGAACCTGTATAGAAGATTTTAATAAACAAAGAAAAACTTATGAATCAAGAAATGCCAATGTTCCTTTAGATTCATTTTTATCTCTTGACTATTCTGTTGGTTATCCAAATTTATACCCAATAACAGATCCAATAGCGCAAGTACTAGGTGTAAAAGATAATTTTGATGGAGTTAGAACAACTGCTCTTAGAGCAAGATATGCAAATCCTTCATATCCAAAAATTAACCCTGAAAAAGAAAGAGATTTTAATGTTTTTTATCATTATGGCTCTAAATTTTTACTTGAAAGTGGTGGGGATAAATGGATGCAAAATTATGCACAGATATCAAACTTTGTTGATGAAGTAGTTGATAATAATATTTTATTTGATGGGAATTCTTTTGTTATTGATCCAAAGGCTTCTAAAGAGCAAATAATTATGAGTGCTTTGCCACAAGTTGTTTCTATTTTTTTGATGCCATATAGCACAAAAGAAACTGAAAATGACGCTGCACCTGTAGTTAGTGATGCTAAAAATTATGTTAATTGGTTAGCAAACTTTAGTACTCATAGTGAAGAATTTGCATCTTTACAAGATAAGTTGCAATATGATGATTATAAAATGATGGTATTAAGTGCAAATAAACCTCAAGAAACACCACCTATTATTGAAACAAAATAAAAATTAAAAGCGCTCTTTTAAAGCGCTTTTTTATTTAACTTTTTATAAATAAAAAAAATCTCATATAAATAAAATTCATATTTTTATAACTTGTCCTATAAACATATTTTATAAAGTATAAAAAAAGGAAAATTTTTAAATGTTTTATAAAAATAATTATAGGCGAATAAAAAAAGCAAAAAAAATAATTACCTTTATTTTTTTATTTTTAATTGCTAGTATTTTTTGTTTTGCTAGTTTTGGTTGTAGCTCAAAAGATTTAAATTCTGTTTCTAAAAACTTAACAAATTATACTTTAAATTTATCTTTTGATGATCAAACAAAAACTTTAACTGGAAGTCAAAAAGTTGATTATATAAATAGTTCTAATAGTGTATTAAAAGAAGTTTGGTTTCATTTGTATCCAAATGCTTTTTCAGAAACAGCAAAAACAAAACCTGTAAGTAATTTATATAAAGATAAAGCATATCCAAACGGTGAAGATTATGGTAATATTCAAGTTCAAAAAGTGGCCGTAGAAGGAAAGTCTCAAAAGGTTAATATTGGTGCTCCAGATAACGAAACTTTGATTGTAAGGCTAAATAAGGACTTATATCCTGATGATAGAATATTAATTTTGCTAGAATATACAGTTTTGCTTCCTAACTGTTTGCATAGATTTGGTTATGGAGAAAATACTTATAATTTTGGAAATTTTTATCCAGTCGCTTGCGTTTATGAAAATGGCTCTTTTAAAACTGATGCTTATGGTAGTAACGGAGATCCATTTTATAGTGAAATGGCAAATTATGATGTGACTATAAATTATGAAAATTTTTTTACTCTTGCAAGTAGTGGAAAACAAATAAAAACTACAAATAATGAAAATAAAAAACAAACAAAAATAACAGCAAATGTTGTAAGAGATTTTGCTTTTGTTTTAAGTAAAAAATTTGAAGTGGTAAGTAAAAAGGCAGGGGATACTACAGTTTACTATTACTATTATGAAGATGAAAATTTTCAAAAAAGTTTACAAGCTGGTGTAGATGCAATTAATACTTTTAACTCTTTGTTTGGTAAATATCCATATTCAACTTTTAGTGTTGTAAAAACAAACTTTATTCACGGTGGTATGGAATATCCAAATTTGGTGTATAT
>JAFWWV010000007.1 GCA_017523305.1 Clostridia bacterium | reverse complement strand
CGCTGCTGCTAGTTCGTTTTTCTTAATTTTATTACCACTATTTCTTCCACAAACTAACAATAAAAAGTGGAAAAGTATTTTCTGGAGTTCAGCTTCTGTTTACACATTCTTAGTTGCCCTTTCAAGAATAGTTGCAGGCGCTCACTACTTTATGGATGTTTTTGTAGGTGGTGGTGTTTGTATCATTCTTACTTTAATTGCTTTATTTAGTGTTAAGGCTATTCAAAGCAAAGAAAAATCTTTAAACTCTCAAAAAGAAAAATCTACTTTAGAAGAAGTTAAAGAAAATATTGCAAAAAGAAAATCAACAAATAAATAAAAATAAAAAAGACTAGTATTTTTACTAGTCTTTTTTTTTGGAAAAATTAGTTTTTTTATTTAACAGGAGTTAAATCTTCGTTTCTAAAAACTCTCATAACTTCATCAAAAGCATTATAAATGTGAGTTTTTGCAAATCTAAAAATAACACCGTCAAATTCTGCTATTTTTTTATGTGATTCTTCTTCTAAATTTGCTGGGTGAATAGTATATAAAACATCACCTTTTTTAAATCTTTCACCAAGGTCAAAATTAAATTCCACAATTCCACCACATTCAGCAAAATAACTAACTGATTTTGAAAATGTTACTTGGTTTGTTCTTTCTAATTCTGGTTCAAAATCGCATATACCAAGATTTTTAATAACATTTAAAACACCTTCAACAACTTGTTTTTGATATGTTTTATCAATACTATCATGGCTACCGCATTCAATAGTAAAGTTATTAATACCACGTTTTGTAAGTTGATAATTTAAAGTTGTTTTATATTCTTCACTATTATAACACAAACGGTTATATTCAATGTTTGATTGTTTAACAAAAGACATATCTTCTTCACTAAAAGATATTGTGTGTGGAAAACTTGTATGTGCTGTATGAAGGTCTACAGCAAAATCAATTTTTTCATCTTCACACTCTTTAATAATGGCTTTAGCAATTTGAACACTAGTATTGCCTTGGCTATTGCTACCAAAAGTACGGTTAAAATCTTCACCAGTTTTATTATTAAATTTACCTACAGTATAAGTATATGATTTTTGACCCCAACCAAATGGATTTGCAAAAGGAATAAAAAATACTTTACCAGTTTTTATATTCTTTTTTAAATAATCGTATATATCTCTAATCATATGTAAAGTAATTTCACCACCATGAATACCACCTTGAACATATACAACTTTACCTGGTTTTTCACTATCTATAACGTGTTTTGTAATGTATATAGGATGACCTACAACGTCAGTACCAATAACTAAATCTTTTTTAAACTCTTTCATTTTTAAACCCTTTTAATTTTTATATTATAAGTTTGTTTAACAAAGACTAATTATACAAATTAATTAAGACCTTGTCCACCAACATCTTGAGTTTCTGTTGCAGAAGTTTTCATACTATTATTCATTATTAAGCTTGCAATTTGTTCTACATAAGCTCTTCTTTCTTCACTTAAAGCTGTAGAAACTGGAGCTGTGTCGCTACCATAAACTTCTTCTTGAGCTGGAGCAGCAGCAATTTGAAGTTCTGTAACATTATTTTCTTCAGCAGGAACTGTTTGAGTTTGTTCTGGTACTAATACAGTTTCATATAACGCTTCGATAGGAGCTTCCCATTCTTTAGATAAAACAGACTTTCCTTCTTCATTAATGCTAAATGGTGCAGAACCAGGCATTGAAACGCCGTTAATTCTTAATAATTGAGTTTCTTTTGGGAAGAAATCACCTTTGTTCATACTTACAGTGTTGATGTTTACAACGGTATTTCCTTGGCTTAAATCAACTACAGGAGAATGACCTTCTGTTGAAACTTGTTGATCTAAATTCCAGTGCCATGAGCCAAACAAATCTTGTGCTAATTCGTAGTTGCCAGCCCTAACATCTCTTGTTGCAGTACCACTATATTTGCTTATAAACTTAATATAGAATGGGCTTGGTATTTGTAATGCTTGGTCATAAATTTCACGAGAACGAGAACCAACTTCACTTAAGTAAGCACTCATTTCTGCATTTTTCAAATCACCAAAGTTAAGTAAGAAAGCTGTTCTGTGTAAAGAAGGTAAACCATGTGCTTCGTTATTTAATCCTGCGCTTTCTGTTGGACCTTGTTGTCTATCGTTAATTTCATTAACAAAAACTTCGCCTTCTTTAGTAATAATTAAGTCTGCCCCACAAAGACCTACTTTACCACACATAGCCATTAAAGTTCCTAACTTATCACCTAAGTTATAAATATCTTCTAAAATATTTTGGTCAAAATTATAGTTAAGTTGGTTACCAACACCGTTTGTTTCAATTGAAGTTAATTGTGGTGCGCCAACAACTTTTAATGTTCCAGGTTGAACACCTACAATAACATTG
>JAFWWV010000065.1 GCA_017523305.1 Clostridia bacterium | reverse complement strand
AATGAATCTAATTTAAAAGAAAACGCTTTATGACTTCCATAAGCGTCTTGCATATACCTACTAGAATTGGTGGCTCTTATTCCTGCATATCTAGGTGTTTTAAACTTATCATAACCAACAAATACAACATTATTATTTTGATATTGTTGATATATTAAGTCATTATCTATACACTCTTGTATAATATCTTTATCAATTCCCCTACCAACTAAATACTTTATTACTTGTTCATTGTCACTTGCTTTTTTAGGTAGTAATAACCTAACATTCTGCACTTTTTCTTTTTGTTTGTATTGTATTGGTGGACTTATTTTTGCTTTTCCTAATATTATTTCTACTGCCTCAATAAAAGAATAATCTCTAACTCTTATTAGATATTCTAATGCAGTTTTTCCACCGATTCCTTGCGAAAACCAATACCACATACCATTACTTATTTTTAAACTATCGTGTGTTCTAGTCATATAAGTTCCTCTACTAAAATGCACTAACTCGTCTGGTTCATAGTTTTTTAAGTATGTGTATAAATCCATTTCTTTTACTTTCTGAATAACATCTGGTGGATAATATGCCATAATATTACCTACCTTTCTCTATCTTTTTTCTTCTCTTTTTGTTGTTCTAAAACATCTTCAAGTGTTAGTGAAACACTATCTTCTAATACAGAACAAATACCTGCGTCACAGTCCATCCAACCTTGATATAATTCTTCAAGTGAATCTGGTAGTTTATTTAATGCTTTAATTTCTTCTATATCGTATTTATCTTCTTGTGGATAAAATATTCCAACAAGTTCTTCTTTTATAGCAATTTGATAAGCACTATTTACTATTACTTCTGGCTCGTTCGTTTTCATTTCTTCAATAAAATCTTTAAACTCTTTTTCAAGTTTATTATAAAGATTTTGTCTTATTTCCATTTCATTCATAAACTTTCCTCCTCTAAAATTATTAAAAGCGATTAAAGTATTTCTACTAAAATCGCTTATCTTACTATTCAATTATTTTTGTTTTTTTAAAAAAGAAATATGCTTCTCTTATTCCTCTTAAAAATAATTCTTTTTCTTGAATTATTTTTTTATCATCTAATAAACAAAGAACTTTGCTTAAAGCAGATACTTCTTCTTCTGATAATGCCATACTTTCATCATCTTCAATCAACTTTCTTAAATTAGGATATTGCTCTAACAATTTTTCTTTTTCGGCTATTATATTCTTATAATCTTTGTTCTTTTTTTTCAAATTAACAAAAATATCAGATATAAATTCACCAAAGTAATCTTCAAAATACGTTTCTATAAATGGCTCATCAAATTTAGAAATACTCATCTAATAGTCACCTCCTGCGAAGATTTTATATAAACTTTTAGCAATATTCTAATGTGCGATTTATCGCTCATATTCTTTTTTATACATTTGACTATCAGCAATATCATCATTTCCATCTGCTATTATTTCTTTATCTTTTTCATTAAGATTAAGAATGATGTTTAATTCATCTAATCTTTTTGTTTTAGTTTTTAGTTCTTCTTCTTGTGGAAAAGGTCTAGTAATTTCTTGTTTCGCATTCTCAAATTGTTTTTTAGTATCTTCTAAATTATTTTTAGTATTTTCAATTTTACTTTCAATACCATTTAAAACATTATCAATACGAGTAATATTTCCGTGAATATCAGCACCTAATTCTACATCATAAGATAATATATTTTTCATACCTAAATGAAATTTCCTATCAAAAGAATCAAATGTTAAAATCATTTTAAATCCCCTATATTCACCAATTTCTATTGGGTCTGAATTAGTCATTGACTTACAGATATCAATTATCATTTGTCCTGCCTCTGCTTTGTCGGTATATTCTTTTTCTTTAATATTCATACCTTGAAAGCCATCTATTGGCTTTGTATTTTCATTAAGATGTTTTACGTCTTCACTAATATCTTCTATTCTTTTTTCTAATCTTTTTATTTCAGTTGGATAAAACTTTATAACTTTATCTTCCATTGCATATATCTGACTTAAATGAGTTTGCTTTAATAATTTTAATTTTGCTACTTGTGTATCAAGTTCTGTCTTTTCAATTATTAAAGGATTTCCTGCTGCAAGTGCTTTAATTTCTGCATAAGATAATGCAGTTTCGTCAATATCTTCTGCAAATCTTACAGGAGTTTTTGAAGTCATAATTTGAGAAATAAATCGTTGTTTATTCTCTACTAACTGATAAAGATATGCGTCAAAAGTTCCCTCTGTGACATATCTATAAATATCAACTTCTTCATTTTTATTTCCTTGTCTTATGATTCTTCCACTTCTTTGGGTTAAATCACTAGGTCGCCACGGACAGTCTAAATCGTGTAATGCAATTAGTCTATCTTGACAGTTTGTACCTGCCCCCATTTTCTGTGTACTACCCATTAAAACTCTTACTTGCCCTTTTCTAACTTTATTAAATAACTCTTGTTTTCTTATATCTGTATTAGCGTCGTGGATAAATGCTATCTCATCTTCTGGTATTCCTTTATCAATTAACTTTGTTTTTAGGTCATCATATATATTGAATTTACCATCATTATGAGGTGTAGATAAGTCACAAAATACTAATTGTGCAGACTTATTTTCAGTTGTTTTTTCCCATATTTCGTGAATATTATTAGCACAAGTTGCAACTTTACTTTTCTCAAAATCTTCTAACATTTCATTAGACAGTCTCTGATCTAGTGCTAATTTTCTACCATCATTTGTAATCTTCAACATATTATCTACTGTTGAATCTACCATCTTATTTCTTACTCGTTCTGCCCTATCTGCTAACTCTTTTACTAACTCTTTTTGAATTTCACTTGGCTCAATAACCATATTGTGATAGTTCGCTTTTGGTACAGGTAGTTTCAACATATCGGCAGTTTGAATGTCTGCGACTTCTTTAAACATTGCCATTAGTTCTGGAAGATTAAAGAATTTTGCAAATCTTGTTTTTGCTCTATAACCTGTTCCCTCTGGACTTAATTCTATTGCTGTTGTTGTTTCCCCAAATGTTGAAGCCCAAGCGTCAAAATGTTGTAAGTTTCTTTTTTCTAATTCATTATATTGAAGATATCTTTGCATTGTATAAAGTTCTACCATTGAATTAGATATAGGTGTTCCGGTAGCAAATATAACTCCTTTTCCTCCTGTTATCTCATCAAGATAGCGACATTTCATATATAAATCAGAACTTTTTTGTGCCTCTGTCTGTGCAATACCACCAACATTTCTCATCTTTGTATATAAAAATAAGTTCTTATAATAATGAGCCTCATCAACAAAAATTCTATCTACACCAAGTTCTTCAAATGTTATTACATCATCTTTTCGGCTAGTATCATTTAACTTTGCAAGTTTAGCCTCTAAACTTTTTTTAGTTTTTTCTAATTGTTTT
>JAFWWV010000064.1 GCA_017523305.1 Clostridia bacterium | reverse complement strand
AAGGGGATTGGGGAGTTTCCCCACAAGCGAATTTATATGGGAGTATAAATTCAGTGCTGGCTAGACAATAATTCTACTCCCCATAAGTGCATTCCTGACAGATATGACAATAATACTCGCAGTTTTTACAATCACAATTCTCATCACATTCGTAGTCTTCCTCGTCATAATCTTCTTCAATTTCTTCACATTCTTCATCAAATTCTTCATTGATTTCTTGTACTGAAAAATCTATTACATCATCATCTTTTGTATCTAAAATATTATTATTAAATACATAATTTGTAATAATTTCTAATGCTTGATTTTCATTTTTTGCATTAACTTTAAATACTTTTTCAGTTGTTTTTTTCACATTTACTTCATAAGTTCTTTCATATTCTTCATCAAAATATCCTGCAATTTCTAATAATCTTATAAAGTCTATTTCTAAACATTTACATAATTTTATTAAATATCTCATATTGATATTTTCTCTTTCCCCTCTCTCAATTTTTGAAATTTCTGCATAACTAACACCAGAATATTCATCTAATTCTCTTAATGTTAGTCCCTCCTCTAATCTTCTATTTTTTATAATATCAGCAACAATTAAATAATCTTTTTTCATAATTTTATCTTTCCTTTCCATATCTTTTTTTATAATTTATTCCTACTCTGTCACATAAAAAATCGTTGAAATCCTTACCAACTTTTGGTGGATCATCAACGACTTCATATTGTTTGGGTAGTATAGTTTTTAATGCCATAGTGGCAATTCTTCCTGCACTATCATTATCAAAATGCAGTATTATTTTTCTTATATTTTGATTTTGATTTAGATAATAATTTAATGCTAATGGTATCTTGCTTTCATCTATTTTTTTAGCCGGTTGATATACTCCTGCTAGTGAAAGTAGATTTTCGTTATACCATTCTTTATTATCTAATTTCATTAAAGTAGCATAAGATAAAAGGTCAATAGCACTTTCAAATAAGTGTACTGAATCGTTTTTATCTAATGAATCTAACTTAAATGAAAACGCTTTATGACTTCCATAAGCGTCTTGCATATATCTACTAGAATTAGTGGCTCTTACTCCTGCATATCTTGGTGTTTTAAACTTGTCATAGCCAACAAATACAGCATTATTGTTTTGATATTGTTGATATATTAAGTCATTATCTATACACTCTTGTATAATATCTTTATCAATTCCTCTACCAACTAAATACCTAATTACTTGCTCATTATCACTTGCTTTTTTAGGCAATAATAACCTAACATTTTGTACTTTTTCTTTTTGTTTGTATTGTATTGGTGGACTTATTTTAGATTTTCCTAATATGATTTCTACTGCCTCAATAAAGGAATAATCTCTAACTCTTATTAAATATTCTAATGCAGTTTTTCCTCCAACTCCTTGTGAAAACCAATACCACATACCATTACTTATCTTCAAACTATCGTGTGTTCTAGTCATATATGTTCCTCTGCTAAAAGGTACTAATTCATCTGGCTCATAGTTTTTTAAGTATGTGTATAAGTCTAATTCTTTTACTTTTTGAATAACATCTGGTGGATAATATGCCATAATATTACCTACCTTTCTCTATCTTTTTTCTTCTCTTTTTGTTGTTCTAAAACATCTTCAAGCGTTAGTGAAACACTATCTTCTAGTACAGAGAAAATACCTGCGTCACAGTCCATCCACCCTTGATATAATTCTTCAAGTGGGTCTGGTAGTTTGTTTAATGCTTTTATTTCCTCTATATCGTATTTATCTTCTTGTGGATAAAATATTCCAACAAGTTCTTCTTTTATAGCAATTTGATAAGCACTATTTACTATTACTTCTGGCTCATTCGTTTTCATTTCTTCAATAAAATCTTTAAATTCTTTTTCTAATTTGTTATAAAGATTTTGTCTTATATCCATTTCATTCATAAACTTTCCTCCTTTAAAATTATTAAAAGAGATTAAAGTATTTTGCTTACTCTAATCTCTTTATTTTTATCTTTCTCTATCTTTATTCCTGTTATAATCATCAGAAACATCTTCATTCCCATCTGCAATTATTTCTTTATCTTTCTCATTTAAGTTAAGAGCAATATTCAACTCATCTAATCTTTTTGATTTAGTTTTAAGTTCTTCTTCTTGTGGGAATGGTCTAGTTATTTCCTGTTTAGCATTTTCAAATTGTTTTTTAGTATCATCTAAATTGTTTTTAGTATATTCAATTTTACTTTCAATACCATTTAAAACATTATCAATACGAGTAATATTTCCGTGAACATCAGCACCAAGTTCTACATCATAAGATAAATTATTTTTCATACTCAAATGAAATTTACGATCTGTTGTATCAAAAGATAAGTTCATTTTAAAGCCTCTATACTCACCTATTTCTATCGGCTCTGGATTAGTTTTTGCTTTGCAAATGTCAATTATTTTTTGACCTGCGTCTGCTTTTTCTATATATTCTTTTCCATCAATAACCATACCTTGAAAACCATCTGTTATCTTTGTTTTATCAGTAAGATGTTTAACATCTTCACTAATATCTTCTAATCTTTTTTCTAATCTTTTAATTTCATTAGGATAAAACTTTATAACTTTATCTTCCATTGCATATATTTGACTTAAATGTGTTTGCTTTAATAATTTTAATTTTGCTACTTGTGTATCAAGTTCTGTCTTTTCAATTATTAAAGGATTTCCTGCTGCTAACGCTTTAATTTCTGCATAAGATAATGCAGTTTCATCAATATCTTCTGCAAATCTTACAGGAGTTTTAGAGGTCATAATTTGTGAAATAAATCTTTGTTTATTCTCTACTAACTGATATAAATATGCGTCAAAAGTTCCCTCTGTGACATATCTATAAATATATACATCTGAATTTTGATTACCCTGTCTTATAATTCTTCCACTTCTTTGAATCAAATCACTAGGTCGCCACGGACAGTCCAAATCGTGAAGTGCGATTAGTTTATCTTGACAATTTGTTCCTGCCCCCATCTTCTGTGTACTACCCATTAGAACTCTTACTTGACCTTTTCTTACCTTATTAAATAACTCTTGTTTTCTTATATCAGTATTAGCATAGTGAATAAATGACACCTCATCATCTGGCACTCCTTTTTCTTTTAGTTTATTTTTTACATCATCATATACATTAAATTTGCCATCATTATGAGGAGTTGATAAATCACAAAACACTAATTGAGTTAAGTGTTTATCTTTATTTTCTTGCCATATTCTATAAATATTATTTGCACAAATTGAGGTCTTGCTTTCTGGGTCATCTGGCAATATTTCATTCATAAGTCTTTGGTCTAATGCTAATTTTCTACCATCATTTGTAATCTTCAACATATTATCTACTGTTGCATCTACCATTTTATTTCTTACTCGTTCTGCTCTTTCTGCAAGTTCTTCTACCATTTCTTTTTGAATCTCTGTTGGCTTAACAACAACATTTTCATAATGTGCTTTTGGTACAGGAAGATTCAACATATCTGCTGTTTGAATGTCTGCAACTTCTTTAAACATAGCCATAAGTTCTGGAAGATTAAAGAACTTTGCAAATCTTGTTTTTGCTCTATAACCTGTTCCCTCTGGTGCTAATTCTATTGCAGTTGTTGTTTCCCCAAAAGTTGAAGCCCAAGCGTCAAAATGTTGTAGATTTCTTTTTTCTAACTCATTATATTGAAGATATCTTTGCATAGTATAAAGTTCAACCATTGAATTTGATACAGGAGTACCGGTAGCAAATATAACTCCTTTTCCACCTGTTAATTCATCAAGATAACGACATTTCATATATAAATCTGAACTTTTTTGAGCCTCTGTCTGTGCAATTCCACCAACATTTCTCATCTTTGTATATAAAAATAAATTCTTATAATAATGAGCCTCATCAACAAAAATTCTATCTACACCAAGTTCTTCAAATGTTATTACATCATCTTTTCGGCTAGTATCATTTAACTTTGCAAGTTTAGCCTCTAAACTTTTTTTAGTTTTTTCTAATTGTTTT
>JAFWWV010000063.1 GCA_017523305.1 Clostridia bacterium | reverse complement strand
GTATCTTTTTGTGCAAAAATAATTTCTGCCAATGGTTTAAGACCTTTAGCTTCAGCAATTGTTGCTCTTGTTTGTCTTTTTGGTTTAAATGGTCTATAAATATCTTCTAACTCAGTTAATGTTAATGCTTTTTCTAAGTTAGCCATAATTTCTGGGGTCATTTTTTCTTGTTCAGTAATAAGTCTAACAATATCTTCTTTACGTTTTTCAAAGTTCCTTAAATATTCTAGTCTGTCAGCAAACTCTCTAATTTTTTGGTCATCACAACTACCATGCATTTCTTTACGATATCTAGCAATAAAAGGTACTGTACAACCTTCGTCTAAAAGTGAAATAATGTTGTTTGCGTGTTCTAATTTAATGTTAAACTCTAAACTTAATGCTTTTGCAATATCCATGTGTAATAATTTCTCTCCATTTGTTAGTTTGTTTGTATATTTAAATTTTCTTTTTAAAGAAAAGTTTAAATCAATTTAATTTTGTGAGCTTCAAGGTAATATCTCATTTCTCTTGGTTCACCAATTGAAAAAGATTTTCTTGGCAAAGAACCATGTTTAATAATAAATTCAAATAATTGATCTTTATTAATTGCTGGTAATGTTATTCCTATAGAATTTGGTTTTTTAGAACAAACTTCTTTTAAAGATTTTTCATCATAAACACAATCTACAGCCATTTCAAAACGTTTTTCAATACATTTATTAATGTAGTCTTGAACAAGTTTTACAGCAAGTGGTGTATTACTTGGCAAATAAAACTCTTCTTCTTTATCACCAATAAGTATTTTTTGTTTAATATAACTGCTTTCTGGGGCTTTTTTAGGGTTTTCTTTATAAAGTTTTTTAAGACCTTTTAAAAACCTTCTACCAGCATTAAACACAACTCTATGAATTGGACTAAATTTAATGCCTTTATCGTGAATATTAATTGCTTCAACTAAAACATATCTTGCAGGGTGAGCAATTTTTTCTTCTTCAGTTAAATTAGCTTTAATGGTATTCCAATGTTCTTTTGCAGTTGCTAAACTATGGTTTCCATCACCTACAGCAAAAAGCATTGGTATATTTGTGTTAAATGTTTTTTGTATATATTCAGGAGTTAAAAGTTGGTCAAATTGTTTAGTTACAGAATTTATATCTTTAATTTTATAACCAGAAATGTGACCACCTTCCATATTTAATGTAAAGTCATAAACTTTTTCTAATTCATCTTTTTTTGCAAATAAATTTTCTGCAATTTTTAATTCTCTATCATCATAGAAAAGTAAAATATGTGGTAATTCAACAACAGCATCTTTTCTAATTTCTACCCTTGCAGGAATTCTATCAATAATTGTTATTTCGCTTGCTTTAATAAGGGCAGGTTCTTCTACCTTAAAACTATACTCTTCAAGGTCAACAGCCATAACAATACCTAATCTTTGTTTATGTTGTTTTGTAGACCTATTAACCAAAATCATACATAAACCTTCGTCTTGCAAAAGTCCGTTTTGATAATAAGTCAACATATTTTTATTAATTGTTTTAATACGCTCTGAGTTATCTCTACTTAAATAAATTTCAGGGAAAATAAGGTCAAGAGCTGTAGGGCTATCGCTTGTATAGCTTCTTAATGCTTGCCAATACTCTTCATCTTTTGTAAATTGATCACACGCAATAACAGCCCACTTTGATAAATCAAGTTGCCTTCTTGGTAAATAAATGTGTTGACCTTTAATAACTGACATATTGTTATTTCCTTTTTAATTTTATTCGCTTAAAATTGTAAGTTCTACTTCCCTTATTCTGCGTTTTTCAACACGAGTAAGTTTAAAATTCATAGTAATTTTTTTCTCAACAAAATTACTATCTTCATCAATAATTTCATCTATTGTATTAAATGAAATTACACTTTCTTGTTGTGGTATTTTTTTACTAATATCGCATAAGAAAGAAGCTAAACTTGCATATTTATTCTTTGGCATTTTTTCAATTTGCAAATAATCAAACAATTCTTCAACACTAAGTTCTGCGTTAATTAAAAATTTATTTTCATCAATTTTTGAAATTGTATTTACAATGTTATCGTCATGCTCATCATATACTTCACCAAAAACTTCTTCAAAACAATCTTCCATTGTAACAACGCCACTAGTTCCACCATACTCGTCACTTACAATAACCATATGTTTCTTTTCTTTTTGCATTAAGCGCATAACTGTATTAACTTTTGTGCTTTTAGTTACAAATAATGCTGGAGTTAACATATTTTTAATATTAACTTTTTCTTCACCAATAATCGCTGAAAAGAAATCTTTTTGATTTAAAATACCTATAATGTTGTCTTTACTTTTTTCGTAAACAGGAACACGAGAAAATTGATATTTTAAGAAAATATCTTTAATTTCTTCTACCTTGCTTGATACATTTGCACAAACAACATCTACCCTAGGTGTCATAATATCTTTAACTGAAACATCATTAAATTTAAGCGCACCAAAAATAATGTCGGCGTTTTCTTCATCAATAACACCTTCATCTTCCATAGTCTCAACAATAGTTTCAAGTTCATCTTCAGTAACAGTTGGTTTTTGTTTACCTTCAGTCTTTTTAACTAATGCTTTTTGTATTAAATTAAAAGGAACACAAATAACATATAAAACCTTCATAAGTACATAAAGAATTGGAGCCAATCTTAATGCAGTTTTTTCTGGATTCATTTTTGCCATTGCTTTTGGTAAAATTTCACCAAAAATTAAAATAACAATGGTCATAATAATTGTGTTTACAATGTTGTATAAAACAGGGTTAAAAATAACCTTTGCAAACAAATAACCACAAAGAGTTGTACTTAAAATATTAACAAAATTATTACCAACTAAAATAGTTGATAGTGCTTTATCAAAATGTTCTTGAATATATAAAGCTTTTCTTGCCCCTTTTGCTTTTTCTTCAGCAAAATTACGAATTCTAATATTGCTTGAAGATGAAAAAGCGATTTCGCTAGCAGAAAAGAAAGCTGAAAAAATCAAAAGTAATACAATTGCAACAATAGTCGCTACATTCGTTACATCAAAAAATTGAGATGATAATAAAAGTGAATTTAAGTAAAGCATAGTTTCTCCTTATATATTTATATCACACGCAAAAAAAATTGTTAAACGATTGGTCAAACCTTTTTAAAAAAGAAAAAATATATTTTAATAAAAACTTTAAAAGTTGCTTGTTTGTTTTGATTTATTAGTTTTATTTGATATATTGTAGTTAAGGTTTTTAATCTTAGGAGAAAATAACAAAATGACTGAAAAAATTAAAAATAACGATGAAAACTACAAAATTTCAGTAGTAATGTCAGTATATAAAAATGATATTCCAGAAAATTTTAAAATTGCCGTTGATAGTATGTTAAACCAAACATACAAACCAAGTGAAATTGTTTTAGTAATTGACGGCCCTGTACCAGAAGGAACAGAAAAACTTTTAAAAGAATATGAAAAAGATAAACTTTTTAATGTTATAAGATTTGAACAAAACAAAGGTTTAGGTATTGCCCTTCAAACAGGTTGTGAAAATGCAAAATATCCTATTATTGCAAGAATGGATAGCGATGATATTGCCTACCCTACAAGATTTGAAAAACAAATTAACTATTTAAAAGAAAACCCAAGTTGCGACGCAGTTGGAACTTTTGGCGTTGAATTTATTGATAACCCAGAAAATACTTTTGCAAATAAAATTATGCCAGTTACAGATGAAGAAATTAAAAAGTATTTAAAGAAAAGAAATCCTTTTAACCATATGACAATGACTATGAAAAAAGATATGGTTATGAAAAGTGGTAATTACCAAGACTGGTATTTTGCAGAAGATTATTATATGTGGTTAAGAATGTACCTAAATGGAGCAAACTTCTATAATATTCCTGAAGTTTTAGCAAGCGTAAGAATTAACGAAGATACCTTTGCAAGACGTCATGGTATGAAATACTTCAAAAGTATTAAAGGCCTATTTAAATTTATGAGAAAAAACAAAATAATTGGTTTCTTTTCTTATATTAAAAACGTTTTAATTAGGTTTGCAGGTCACGTTTTAGTACCAAGAAAAATGAAGAAAAAAATGTATGCAAAATTTTTAAGAAAATCAGCTGAAACAACACAAAATAAGTAATTATAAAAAAATAAAAAAGGTAATAAAAAAAATGAATATTTCTATTTCTCATCCAACAAGTTTTGACTTTGAACACGAACTTTATGAACCAATTAAAAATAGTTCAAGATTAAAAGGTCATAATTTCTACTTCCCTGAAGATAGAGTACAAAATACACGTACAGTTATTAAAAATTGTGACTTAATGATAGCTGATGTTAGTTACCCTTCAACAGGAACTGGAATTGAAATTGGTTGGGCAAGCACTGTAAACAAACCAATCTATTGTATTTATAAAGAAGGTCATACTTATTCTTTTGCATTAAAATTTATAACCAGCAATTTTTACGAATATAATGATAATAATTTATCAAAAGTAATAGAACAAATTATTGAAGATTATTCAAAAATTGCGCCACCACCTAAGTATGAAGATTAGTTTAATAAAAAAAATAAAAGCCGTTTAAAAATTAAACGACTTTTTTTATTTTAATAAATTTTTGTATGTATTTTCTAAAAATGAAACTTGTTTATTAATATCATATTTGTCAGCATTAACTTCTATTTTTTTAGGTTTTTCTGTTTCTAAAATTTTATTTGCCCAAAACTCACTGCCTTTATTTAATGAAATATACTCAATTATATTTGAAATTTTACTTTCAATTGGACAACCTGTTGAAGCAAAACACTGAACTTTTGCAAGTTGAGCTTCAATTAAAACCAAGCCTAAACCCTCATAAAGAGATGGAAATATTAATGTATCTGAAATTTTTAAAAGTTTATTAACATCTTTTCTTAAACCTAAAAATTTTACTTTATCATTTAAATTATAATTAGAAACTAAATTTTTTATTTCATCAAAAACTAATTTGCCACCAAAACCAACAAATAATAGTACAGCATTAGGTTCTTTTTTTATAATATCTTTAAAAATTTCAACTACAAATTTTTGATTTTTCTGTGGGTGCATTCTTCCAATATGAATATAAACTTTTTCATCTTTTAAATTTAACTCTTTTTTAAGTTTATTAAGTTCTTCTTTTGAATATTCTTGTTGGAATTTATTTAAATCCATTGCATTATATAAAATTTCACCAGTTTTATTAAACTTTCTACCTAGCATCTTTAATCCTGCTAGATGTGAACAAGCCAACAGTTTATCTGCCTTTTTAGCAACACCCAAGCACATTAACTTATTTCTTATACTTCTTTTTAATGAGTTAGAATGTTTTGTACTGTGAGCATTTATAATAAGTTTTATTTGTTTATCTTTTACATTTTTAATAGCTTTTTTCACAAAATAATGTAAAACAGGAAAATGCAAATGAATTATATTACAATTACTTTCTTTTATTATATTGGTTAACTGATTAATTACTTTTTTTGAATTTTTAAGATTTAAACGATCAAACTTAAATAAATTACAACCATTATTTTTAAAATAATCAATAAAAGTTTCGGGAACATCAGGATATTGAATAAAGTATGCTAAAGAAAACTCAAATTTGTTTTTATCAATCTTTTCAAAATAATTTTTAATAACAACAGCATCACCGCAACCGCTATCTAAGTTTGGTAGTATATGTAAAATTTTAATTTTATCTTTACTCATTTTTTGTACTTCCTAAAGCTTACTTGTTAACATCAAGCCCTGTTGAACCAAAGCCACCTGCTCCACGGTTACTTGAAGACATTTCTGTTACAAGTTCTATTTTAAAGTGTTCAACTTTATTAATAACCATTTGAGCTATTTTTTGGTGTTTTTCAATTTTATAATCTTTATTGGAAACATTCATTAAAATAACACCTACTTCACCACGATAGTTTTCATCAATAGTTCCAGGACTATTTAAAACTATTAAACCTGACTTTAAGGTCAAACCACTTTTACTTCTTACTTGTGCTTCATAACCAGCAGGCAATTCCATACTAAAACCAGTTTTTACTAAATCCCAACTTTTTGCAGGAATTGTTTTTTCTTCATTACTATAAATATCCATACCTGCATCTTCTGGGTGAGCAAAATTAGGGATAATCGCGTCTTCTTTTTCTTTTTTAAACTTTAAAACAGGTTCCATTTTGTTTTTTCCTTTTGTTTGTTTTTTAGTTATACACATTTATTTTTAATTTTATGCAAAACTTTATTTTTGAATATCAGCAATAATTTGTTTTGCTTCTTCAAGCATATCTTCTAACTCTTTTTTAGAGTTTTGTTCTACAACAACTCTTATTAAATTTTCATTTCCACTAAATCTAATGTGTACCCAAGTTCCATCTTCAAATTTAAACTTATAACCATCTAAATCACCTTTTTCTACTACTTTTTTAGAAAATTTAGGTTGTTTAGTAGTTAAATAATCAATAATTTTTTGTTTGTTATCAACAGTAAATGAATTTTCTACATATTCCATAGTATATCCTGCTTCTTTTTTCAAATTGTTAAAAATTTGACTAAGTGGAAGTTTATAATATTCAACAATTTCAAGAAGTAACGCAAAAATAACTAATCCATCTTTAACATACACATGGTTTTTAATTTCTCCACCGCTATTTTCTGCACCTATTAAAGCATTATTTTCTATTAAAGCTTCTGAAATATATTTAAAACCAATTTTTGTTTCTACAACATTTTGACCTAATTTTTTTGCAAGTTTATCAATGATTGTAGAGAATGAATAATTTTTGATAAATGGACCTGATAAACCTTTTTCTTTTATCATAAAATAGTATAAAAGAGTATTAATTTCGTTGCCGTTATAAAATTTACCTTTTTCATCAAAAACAGCCATTCTATCTCCATCGCCATCGGTTGCAAAAGCAAAATCATATTTATTTTCTAAGGCATGTTTTCTGTAATCTTGAAGTTTATCTTCATTAGGTATAGGGCCATCTAAATTAAATAACGCATCACGATGAGTGTTAACAATATCAAGATTTTTTAATTTTAATTGTTTTTTAAGTTGTTCAACTGCTACAAGTGAAGAACCATTCATAACATTAAATATAACTTTTGTATCAAATTTTTCTTTAAATTTAATGAGAGATATTATGTTATCAATATATGGCTTTGTTAAACTTACTTCTTCAATTAAACCATTTTCTTTGCCTTGTTCATAAGAAATTATATTAACATTAGTTATAGTAATTGGTTCGCTATTTAAAATACCTTCAAGACGATTATCAACTTCTTTGCCTTCTTTTTCATAAAGTTTTAAACCATTATAAAAATAAGGGTTGTGACTTGCTGTAACCATAATACCAAAATCATTTTTTAGGTATTTTGTAGCATAACTGACTAAAGGTGAAGGAACTGAAGTGTTTGTTATGTAAGCTTTAACATTGTTTCCTGCTAAAACTTCACAAATCCATTTTGCAAAAACTTCTGACATAAAACGATTATCATAACCTACAACAACTTCTCTTTTTGCCTTTTCTCTATCAATAATATTACACAAACATTGAATAATTTTTGTAACATTTTCTTTTGTAAATTCATCTGCAATAATTCCCCTAAAGCCAGAGGTACCAATCTTCATCATTTTTATAAATTCCTTTTTTATAAGTAATTATCAACATTATACTTTTTGTTTAAAAAATGGCAAAACTTTTAAAGCATTTTTTTATTTTTTACTAGCAAAATTAAGCAAACTACTTAAATTTTATTGATTAATAAAAAATTTTTTTATATACTATTATCAATAAAAATTTAATAAAGGGAGTGAAATATGGATATTTATCAAATTTTTTGTATCATTTTGCTTGGTATTTGCTTGTTATTGGGCATTGTTTTTGGTTTTGTTAATCGCAAATACTCAAAACTTCTTAAATCAATGAGTGAAAGAGAAGTTGATCAAGTTAACATTAAAAAAGGTGTTAGATACACCGAAGACCAAACTGTTGTTGACGAAGATGGAAATATGAACATTTCTTTTGGTCAAAGCGACGTTGTATTACAACAAAACATAACAGAAGTTGTTGGTCCTAAAAACAAAGTAAAACCTGGCAAATACACACTTTTATCTTCAAAAGACGAAGATGAAAAATTCAATTTAAGAGTTGGTGCTTATGTTAAAGAATATAAACACAACCAAAAAATTGTTTTAGCTGAAGGTCAAGAAATTACTGCTGTTAACTGCACTGTAATTCTTAGATAATTTAGAAAAAATTTTTAACGAGGTATAAATTAAAATGGGATTTTTTAACTTTTTAAAATCACAATTACTTAAAAGTATTGATTGGACAGATCCATCTCCTAACACTATGGTATACAAATACCCTATGGAAGGCAGAGATATTATGATTGGCTCAAAACTTACTGTAAGAGAGTCTCAAGTTGCTATATTTATGGTAAAAGGTAAAATTGCTGATGTTTTTCAACCAGGTATTCACACTTTAGTTGTTAACAACATTCCAATTCTTTCATCACTTTTATCATTAGGTCGTGACAAAAAAGCATTTACTGCTGATGTATTTTATGTAAATACAAAACAATTTACAAACCAAAAATGGGGTACTACTAACCCAATTACTATGAGAGATAAAGACTTTGGCTCAATTAGAATTAGAGGTTATGGTAGTTTTGCATTTAAAGTAAATGATGCTGCTCTATTCTTAAAAGAAGTTTTTGGTACAAACTCAACTTATACAAGCGAAAGCGTTGCAAATTACTTAAAAAGCATTTTAGTTTCAGGTATTTCTGATACTATTGCTGAATCAAAAATTAGCGCACTTGACCTTGCAAGCAACTTACTTGAATTTAGTAAAGTTGTTAAAGAACAAGTTAACGAACAATTTACAAACCTAGGTTTAACATTATCAAATTTAGTTATTGAAAATATTTCATTCCCAGAACAAGTTGAAAAAGCTATTGATACACAATCATCAATGGGTGTTCTTAAAAACAGTATGGATACATATACTAAATTTAAAGCTGCTGAAGCTATTGGCGATGCTGCTAAAAACCCAGGTATGGCTGGAATGGGTGCTCAATTAGGCACAGGTATGGCTCTTGGTGAAATTGTTAAAGAAACAATTAAATCATCAACTTCTGCTAAAGAAGAAAAACCAGCTGAAGCTGCTGCTCCTGCAGGCAAAAAATTCTGCCCAGAATGTGGTGCTGCAAATACACCTAAAGCAAAATTCTGTGCTGAATGTGGTAAAAAACTTGCTGCTGAAAATGTTTGCCCAGAATGTGGAGAAAAACTTGCTCCAAACGCAAAATTCTGTGGTAACTGTGGCAAAAAATTAAAATAATTAAAAATAAAATATTAAAAGAGTGAAATTAATTTTTCACTCTTTTTTTATTTTTGTACTAAAAAAAGACTATAAACTTAGTAATTTATAAAATTTTAAAAAATTTTTATATTTTTTGTTAGGTCTTCACTCACCTTTTTTGTTAAAATATAATTAACTTATTTTAAGAGGTATAAAAAAAATGATTGATATTCAATGTAAAAGTTGTGGTGGCGAATTAGCTTTCGACCCAGATAGTGGTGAATTAAAATGCAAACAATGTGCTTCTATTGTAGATATTCCTGAAGAAAATGCTGTTGCAACAAAAAAACCTTTTACAGAAACAAGTCAAATTGAAAAAAGCCAAGAAGAATACACTCAATATGCTTGTGCTACTTGTGGCAGAAAACACATTGTTCCAAGTAATCAAGAAGTTATGTATTGCCCTTCTTGTGGTGACGCAACAAATTTAACTAAAGCAGTTAGTGTGGAATATTTACCAGATGGTATCATTCCATTTAAACTTAATAAAGAAAAAGCTTTAAATAGTTTTAAAGATTGGATAAAAAGAAGAAAGTTTGCTCCAAATAACTTAAAAAAATTAGCAAAAACTCAATCTTTAAGTGGTGTTTATTTGCCAGTTTATAATTATGACTTTGACTGTTTTACACAATACTCTGGTGTTGGTATTCGTGAGCATCGTGATAGCGAAGGCAGAACACATACAAGTCGTCACCCATTTAATAGTAGCCGTACTGATAGATTTAATAACTATGTTGATAGTGCAAACTCATCAATTCAATCTCCTACTCTAAGAGAAATTGCTAACTTTGATTATAACCAAACTTATGTTTATAGATCAGAATTTTTATACGGCTGGATTGGTAGCGATATTGATATTTCACTTCAACAAAGTTGTGCTAGGGTAAGACAAAGTTCTGCACAAGAAATTAAATCAAACATTAAACGCAGTTTAAATTATGATAGAATTGAAAACTTTGTTTGTAACACCACTTTCAGCAACATTAGATATAATTACTTGTATGTTCCTATTTGGCTTAATAGTTATAAATATAAAGATAAAATTTATAACTGCTACATTAATGGTATTACAGGTAAAGTAAGTGGTAAAGCTCCAAAATCTTTCTGGAAAATATTCTTTACTGTTATTGGTGTTCTTGCTGTTATTGGTGGTATTGTTTACCTTGCTTCATCACTTAACATTTAATTTAATAACAAATAAAAAAAATCACTCTTTTTAAAAAGGGTGATTTTTTATTTGTTTTATTTCTTTGTTTTTTTAGTTTTATTTTGTTTTTTGTCTTCTTTTTTATCTTTTGATTTTTTATCTTCTTCACTTTTTTTATGATTGTCAATAACTGCTTTTATTTTTTTGCAAGTTTCATAAGGATCAATAACGTGAGCAAATTTATAAGGAGTTGCGTTTGTTGTATTTATTGGACTTGCCATACTTCCAAAACGAATACTACCTGTGTTTTTCTTTAACATCTTATCAACTAAACTTACTGAAACATCAACAGCACCAATCATATCTAAATCCAATGTTTTATAATCAACACCAAAAACACCTGACCTTATAATTAAGCGTTTATCTGTATAAGCGTAATATAAATTGTTATAATATAAAATTATAAAAACAATATATAAAATTATAAAAACAAGAAAAATTCCTATTGGTATTAAAATGTAAATAGGGTTACCCTTGCTACCATCTTCAGGGAACAAAATTGCACAAATTGAAATTGTTAAAAATACTAAAAATAGTAAAGTCGTTGTTAATATATTTAAAAAGAAAAATTTTGTTCTGTTAGGTTTATATACTTTAATTAAATCTTCATCATCATCTAAAACTGGTCCAAATAAACTTCCCATTATTTACTCTCTTTTTTTACTATAAAATTTCAGGCAATATATCTTCTAAATTTTTTAAACAGTGTAAAGTTTTATTCCAAACTTTTAAATTTGTGTGGTCAGTGTTTTCTGGGTTAACACAAATTGTTTTACAACCTGCTTCATATGCCCACTCATCATTATCGCCATTACCCACAAAACAAACTTCACTAGGGTTAACTTTATTTTTTTGACAATACTCTGTTATAAATTTTGCTTTACCATCAAAGTCATATTCTGTTCCAACAATTTTTGTTAACAAATCATTATCATCAAAAACCATTCTACTTGCATTTATTGTTTTAAAATATTTTGCTTTATCACCTAAAACATATTTAATAACTTCAACAAAGTTACCACTTACAATGTGAAGCTCTATATTATTATCTACTAAAGTTTTTATTGTTTTATCAAAACCATTAAGCAATTTTATTTTATCGGCGAGTTTATAAAGTATTTGTTTTGAAAACTTTTTATCAGTATAAGATTTACAAGTTTGGTCACACCACTCTTGATAAGTAATTTTATTATTAAAAAAATCTTTCATTTGCATTTTATAATCGCCTGATTCATCTTTAACATCATAACCAAGTTCAATAAAAATACTCTTCCAAATATCTGAACTTTTAACAGTTAAAGTTCCATCAAAATCAAATACAACAGTTTTCATAAAACTTTCTCCAGTAATTTATTATAACATAAAAAAAAGCAATTAATAAAATAAAATGCCTAATATTTTTTTGTTTGTAGTATATTATAAAAATAAATAATTTTTAATTATTTTTTATTTATTTTTATTACTAATTATTGTTTATTTTTTGTTTATTTTTGTAATTAAAAAACCAATTAGTTTTTGTTTAACCATATTTGCTACTTTCCTTTATTTTGCTAGCAAATAAATAAAAACTAATTGGTCGAAAAATTAATTATTTTATTAAATAAAAAATATAATTAAAATTAAAAAATTTTAATAAAAAAATATTAAGAAATTAACTAAAATTAATTAAATATTATCTCCTTGAAAAATATTTCTTTTTTCCAACTCTCTATTAATTGCATTTAATATTATTTTTTTATGAGTATTCCAACTAGGAGCAACTAGTATATCTTTTGGAGCATCTCCTGTTATTCGGCAAATAATAATATCTTTATTTAAGTGTGAAATTATTTCACAAACTTTATCAACATAGTCTTCTAACTCAAGTGGCTTATAACTACCTTCGTTATATAATTTTTCAAGTTTTGTGTTTTTTATTATATATGTTGAGTGAATTTTAACACCCATAATTTTTAAATTATTTATAAACTTTACTGTATTCATTATGTCTGTTTTTTCTTCAAATGGAAGCTCTACCATAATATGAGTTACAACATCAATATTTGCTTTGTTTAATAATTTTACAGCATTAATAAAATCTTGATTAGAGTACCCCCTATTAAAATTTTTTGCAACATTTTCGTTTGAAGTTTGAAAACCAAGTTCAACATAAACATAATATTTTTTTTGATATTCTTTTAAAAGATTAACTACTTCGCTGTTTATACAATCAGGTCTTGTAGCAATAGCGAGAGCAACAATTCTATCATCAACTAGTGCGCTATCGTATTTTTGCTTTAAAATTTCAATAGGAGCATAAGTGCTAGAAAAGTTTTGAAAATATGCAATAAATTTATTTGCCCTACTACCCCTATAACTATTTAAATGATTTGTAACTTGTTTTGAAATATCTATATTTTTTGTATTTTCACCTGAACCCCTTTCACCACAAAAAGAACAACCACCCACGCCACATTTTCCATCTCGATTAGGACATGTAAAACCACCATCAATACAAACTTTTAAAGTGCGTTCGCCAAACTTTTGTTTTAAATAATCGTTAAAATAATTGTATCTTTTTATCATACTAGTATTTTATTATAAATTAACCTTAAACTCAACAACTTATATAAAAAAAGAGATAGTAAAATTTACTTTCTCTTTTTTTTAAATTAAATAGTTTTAAAAAGTTCTACGTACTTGTATCCACCATACCACTCAGAAGTTTTTTCTTCACTGCAAATATAATTTAGTTTTTTGTATAATCTTACAGCTTTATCAGCAAAACACCAAGCAGTTATTTCTAAATTTTTAAAACCCATCTCTTTTGCTAAAGTTTCTATTTTATCAAAAAGCATAGTAGCATATCCTTTACACCTATAACTTTCATCAACAAAAACTCTAACAATTTCACAAGTATCATCTTTAACTTTTCTTAGGCCAATAGAACCTACAGGTTTGTTATCAATATACAAAACAAAACCAGTTACATCTTGTAACGAATCGGTTAAGATATAACCTTTTTCTTTCAAATCGGGTTTTATTGAATATTGAAAGTTTTGCAACTTTTCACATAAATCAAAAAAGTCTTTGCTTTCTCCACCATTAACCTTTACAACTTTCATTTATTTTCTCCCCTATTTTTTTGTAAATTAATTTTAGATTAAAAAATATAAACTTCACCATTTTTTTAATCTTTATCAATTAAGTTTTTTTCTTTTCCAAACTTTAAAGTCATAATTTAATTTACTTTCATTATCGCCAACATACTTTTGAATTTCTTCTTGTAAGGTCAAGTATTCCTCTTCTTTTTTTGTACTCCAAGTTGAATCTATTTTTCCTTTTGATTTTTCTCTTTGTTCATTCATTTTGTTAATAATTATACTATCTATTGGACAATGTAAAAAAGGTTCGCTTGATAAAACATTAAAGTACATTGAATTTGTTTTAACTTTATTTTCCTTTTTATAATCTTCAGCTGCTAATAAAAAATATTTTAAAGTCATATTAACTAACTTTTGTGCTGAACCATAATAAAATTCTCTAGGTTTTACATATAACTGACTAAACTCTTTATGAAAAAGATTTATAATTTCGTTGCAGGTTTTGTTATGTGCTTTATCAAAAAAATCTTTATTATCAAAGTTTTTTGACAACATTTTTTTTGTTATTATTTCAGCTAATTTTTTATAAAAACTTTCTCTATAAGTTTTTTCGCCATTAACGTTATTTTTATCTTTCTTAAAAGATTTTTCTTTTTCTTCAAAAATTTCGCCAATACCTTTAAATGTTGTTCTTGCACTGGTCATATCTCTATAACCTTTTGCTAAACAACTAAATAAAACCTCGTTTTCATTTTCTAAAGTTTCACAACCATATACTAAAATGTTTTTAAAATTTTGCTTAAACACAGTAATATCTTCCATATTTTTTCTCCAAACGCAACTAAAGTTTAAATTAATTAT
>JAFWWV010000062.1 GCA_017523305.1 Clostridia bacterium | reverse complement strand
AGGCGAAATTGAAATGTTCTATTGCGAACACGACAATATGTTTTTACCAGATAGATTTGTAACTGGTACTTGCCCAAAATGTGGTTATGAAAATGCAAACGGCGACCAATGTGAAAAATGCGATAGTTTATTTTCATTAAACGAACTTAAAAATGCAAAATGTAAAGTTTGTGGCAAACCTGCAGTTCTTAAAAAATCAAAACACATTTTCTTAAACCTTTCAAAAGGTACAGAAGAACTTGATAAGTGGATTGAAACTAAAAAAGATATTTGGAGACCACACGTTTATGCTGAAGCTAAAAAGTGGGTTAACGAAGGTTTAAAAGATAGATGTATTTCTCGTGATATTACTTGGGGCTTCCCTATCCCACTTGAAGGATATGAAAACAAAGTTTTTTATGTTTGGTTTGATGCTCCTATTGGTTACATCTCAATTACAAAAGAACTTAGTGATGAAAAATACAAAGATTTATGGCAAGATAGAAACGCTAAAATTTATAACTTTGTTGGTAAAGATAATATTCAATTCCACACAGTATTCTTCCCAACAATGTTACTAGAAAACGGCAACTACAACTTAGCTCATAATGTTGTTGGTCTTAACTTCTTAAACTATGAAGGTCAAAAATTTAGTAAAAGCAAAAAAATTGGTGTTTTCTGTAATGCTTTAATTGAAGATAACCCAGAAATTGATGTTGATGCATTAAGAGCTTACCTTACAACAATTATTCCAGAAAACAGAGATACCGATTATAAATGGGAAGACTTTAAAAACAATTGTAACTCAGAACTTGTTGGTAAATATGGTAACCTTTTCAACAGAAGTTTAAATATGATTAAAAATTACTTTGGTGGAACACTTGATTACGAATTAAACGAAAGTGAGTTAAACGAATTTGATAAAGAAGTTGTTGCCGCCATTAAAGAAATGCCACAAAAAATTGCTGATAGTTTTGAAAAAGCAGAAATTAGAGATGCTTACAAACTTATTATGCAATATGCAACAATTGGTAATGGTTACCTTGAAAAATCAGCTCCATGGCAACTTATGAAGCAAGAAAAAGTTGAAGAAGCTAAAAAAGTTTTATATTTATGCCTTAACCTTTGCGCAAGTTTATGTATTGTTGCAAACCCAATTATACCTACAAAAGTTAAAGAATTATGGTCAAATCAAGTAGGTCTTGAAGGCGACCCAACAGCAGTTGATATGTGGCAAAAAGCTAGTGAACTTTTAATTAAAAAAGGTCACACAATAAAAGGTGTTCAACCTATTTTTGAAAGAATTGATAACGAAAAACTTGAAAAAATTAAAGCAATTATGGCTGAACCTTACGAAATTAAAGAGCACTTTTAATTATTAAAAGAGAGTAAAATTTTTACTCTCTTTTTTTGTTTTGTTTTTTAGATAAATCTTTGCTAAAATTAAAATATAAAAATACTTTTACTTTAAAAGGAAAACAAAAAATGAAAATATCAAGTGACGGAATTATTAACGGTAAAATTTTAGATAAATATGGTAAAAGGGGTACTCAACAAAAATTTGGTATGCCTACATTATCACTCCCTTTAAAAATAGAAGATAGTCCAAAGGGAACTGTAAGTTATGCTGTTATTTTTGATGATCCAGATTCCGTTCCTGTTTGTGGCTATGTTTGGATTCACTGGTTAGTTGCAAACCTACGAAAAACTGAACTTAAAGAAAATGAAAGCGAATCTAGTTTTGATTTTATTCAAGGTAAAAACAGTTGGAACGACAATAGTTATGGCGGCCCTTGCCCACCTGATAGACCACACACATATAGATTAAGAGTTTATGCTTTATCAAGTGCTCTTGATTTAAGTGGCGATTTTTCACTTGATCAACTTGAAAAAGCTTTAGAAGGAAAAGTTTTGGAAGTAGCCGAACTAACTGGTGTTTATGATAATTAATAACAATATTGATGACTTAGTAAAACAAGTAGATTCAGGAAATATAATTTGTTTTAAAACAGATACTATTTGGGGTTTTTCTACAAAACCAACCGACCAAAAAAGTGTTGAAAATTTGTATAAAATAAAAAACAGAAACCCTGATAAACCTTTTATATTTTTAATAAAAAAAGATCAAGATTTAAATGAAATTGTAGAAAGTTTAAACCCAATTGAAAAAAAATTAATAAGTACTTTTTGGCCAGGTCCATTAACTATAATTTTTAAAGCAAAAAAAGATTTAGAAATTTTAAAACCTTACCAAGAAAACAAAACTATTGCTTTAAGAATGCCCGAAGACAAAACTTGTCAAAACATACTTTCAAAATTAAATTACCCGTTACCTTCAACATCTGTAAATTATGAAGGACAAGAACCTTTAAATAATTTTGATGAAATAGTAAAAGAATTTAAAAATAAAAACTTTGCAATACTTAAAAGTACTGATAAAAACAATAAAAAAACATCTTCAACCATAGTAAAAGTTGAAGACAATAAAATACTATTTTTGCGTGAAGGAGATATAAAAAAAGAAAAGATATTAAGCATTTTAACTTAATATCTTTTTTTATTTATTTAGATTTTTTTGTTGTTTGTTTTGCAACTTTTTTGGCTGTTTGTTTTGCTTGTTTTTTCTCTGCTTTAACAACTTTCTTTTGTTGTTTTACAGCCTTTTTTTGTTCTTTAGTAACTCTAGGTTTTCTTACTCTTTTAGCTGGTTTAACTTCATCAACACTTGTTAATGAAAGTTCTTTTGCTCTTTCTAAAGAATCAGTTTTAATCATAGCTTTTCTTCTTCTATGACGTTTAATAACTACTGTTGAGTGGAAAGTTGCATAAACAGCAATAAGAACAATTACAAAGCAAGCCAAAACAATTGCAATAACTGGTGCTGTACCAGCTTCTTTATCAATAATTTCCCAGTTGAAAATGAATGTTGCTTCGGTTGTATTTTCCCATCTGTAATTTGAAGCATCTTTTAAAACTAAGTATGTTGTATATTTACCTGTTTTTTCGCCTGTTTTATTAAGAACAGTATAAATATTATTATCGTTAATTTTTAAAGATTGTTCTTTACCTGTATATTCATATTGGTTTGCAATATTTGGAACTTCAACAATTGCTTTTTCAATAACCCAAGTAATATAAGCATTTTCAGTTGAACCGTCTTGCCACTTCATATTTGCGTTATTTTTTAAAGCAACACTTACTTCATAAGTACCTGCATTTTTCTTTACGTTATTTGAAACTGTATAGAAAGGACTTGATTGTAAATGAAGAGTTTGTTCTGCCCCATTGTAAACTGAAGTTACATTTTCAAGAGTTGGTTTAACAACACTTGCTTTATTAATCTTCCAAATAAGACTATCAAAATTTACTGGATTATAATTTTCGTTAACTAAAACTAAGTTAACTTTTGCTGTATATGTTCCCGCGTCAACAAAACTAGCACCAATGTAGTATGGTTGAACTATGTTTGAATCATAACCAGTTAAGAAAACTGATTGTAATGAGCCTGTATAAACAAATTCTGTTGGATAGTACCAAGACCAATTTGAAGTATTAACATTTGCTTTTGAAACATTAATTTTAAATGTTTTTTGAACATAATTATAATTTTCTGTTGCTAAAGCTGAAACAGTAACAACTAAATTATTGCCTTGTTCTACTGTTGTAAATCTGTTGTTTGAATAAACAACTACTTGTTCGCTATTACTTAAAATTGCGCCAGCGTTTATAATTTGTTCGTTACCAGTATAAACATATTCTGTTCTTATACCTGAAATATCAATAGCTGCTGTTGCTTTTAAAACTTCAATATTAAATTTTTTTGTTAAAGCAAAATAGTTTAAACTTTGTTCAGCTTTAACTGTTACTTCTAAACCATTACCTTCTTCAACAGTAATAAAAGTGTTATTTTCAAAAGTTAAGGTTTGTTCATCGTTATTTATTGTTACACATCTGTTTGCATTTTGTGTTTGGCCATTATATGTAAAAGTTGTGTTTTCAATTGTAATTTCAGGGGTTGCTCTTGTAATAAATAATGTTAATTTAACATCACCACTACTATCTACTAAGTTATAGTTGCTTTCGTTTTGAGTCATAGTAACTACAGCTTCATAAGTACCTGTGTTTATAAATTCACCAGCATAATTTAAACTAAAAAATGTTGTGTTAAAACCTGTTATTGTAAAATTTGGTCTTATTTTTTCGCCTGTATGACTAATATAATAAGGTGAAATATTTGATAATTGGTTTTTACCATTATAAACAAAACTTGTTTTATTTCCAGCAGTTTCCCATACAAGTTCAACATCACGTTTTGCAATATCTACAAACATATAATCTGTTGGTACTGAAGTTGAAATTTTGTAGTTATTTGCACTATCACCACTAATAACTCCATTTTTGTATGTAACTAACTTATCATTATCTACATTAGCTGAGTGTGTTTCGCCATAAGCTGTAACTGAAATATCGTCGCCAGCAACAACACCTGAATATGTTGACTCTAATTCAATTTTATTTGTACCATCAAATATTTTATCTACTGGAGTAAGTGAAGTAAAAACAATTTCCTTTGGTTCTACTACTACTCTTATTATATCAGTTTGTGCTGTTTGACTTGAGTTTTCAATGTTTGTTAAAACGCAATAAAAGTTACCTGTATCAGCTACATCTTTTACAGTAACTGAAGATGTTGTTGATGATAATTGTGTAAACTCTGTACCTGAACTAGAATAATACCAACGATATCTAAAACCAGTTACTCCTGTTGCTGTTGCATCAATACTTAAAGTGTGTTCGCTACCAGTATAAGTACAAGTTGCTGGTAAAGATATTACTTCTTCTCCATCAAGGCTATATTTTACTGTTAAACCATCAATACCTGCTAAAGAAACTTCTTCTTTTTGAGTATCTGCTAAGGCAACAATATGGTTATCAAGACTAGAGCAAAAATTAGCAAGAAAATTTCCTTGCAAAACAAAAACAGATATTAATGAAAATAAGCATAAAGCAAAAATAAAGTTTAAGTTTTTAAAAACATTTCTTTTCATTTACTCATCATCCTTTGTTTTAATTTAAAAAGACACCATAAGAAGTAAAACCCTATGATGTCCTTATCTTGAGATATTTAATTAAGAAACATTTGTATTGCAAATTTTTGTACGCATTACATTATAGTTTTCTTCAGTAATTGCACCACTTGCTCTTAATCTTTCAAGTCTTTCTAAATCTTGAATACCTTTTGGAGTAATATTTACAGGCACCCCATTTTGACCAGGCATAATTGCTGTAGCCATTTGTTGTTCTTGTGCTTGAACTTCTGGGTTAAATTGAGCTTGTATGCTAGGTCCTGGAGGTGGAGCATTGTTATAAATTGGTTGTGGTTGGCCATTGTTAACTGGTTGATAGCCTTGCATTGGAGGCATATTTGCTTGCATTTGTTGTTGGCCATATTGTTGGTTTGGATCATAATAACCAGCATTTGGATCATATTGACCATTTTGGTTATATTGTGCATTTGGGTCAGCACTAAATGATTTAGCAACTTTTGCAAAGTTAATTGTTGGTAGTAAGAAAATTATAAAGTGAATAACTGCAAATACTGCACTAACTATTAAAAGAATATTTGACATACCAACAGCTTCTTCTATTACTGCTGCAGCAAGTTTAATATCTTCCATAATAAACATACAAACTGCTACTGCTGCAAAATAAACAAAAAGCATAAATTTTATAAACATCATAAATCCACAAGTTTTTTTGCATCTAGCAAAACTTGCATCATCTTTTTTTGTAAGGGTAATTTCTTTAATTCCCCAGAAAATCATAAAGATACTAAACACTGCAAAAACTGCACATAAAATTTTAGAAATCATTTCAGTTTCAATACCAGCAGCAAATTTAGTTACTAAAAGCATAGGAAAATCAACAAAAGGAAAAGCAACAATTCCTACTATTTTAGAAAGCATTTCGTTTGATGAAACGATATTTGAAATAGCGTCAATACCAAAAGCGCTGGAAGCCAATACAACGCCAAAAACAAAAAGTAAAATGTATAAAATTAATGTTATTATACCTGAGGTTTTAGTTGCACCCTTTTTCATAGTTTCTCCTTGTTTCAATAATTATTTTTAATTATATCTTAGTAATTATTTTAAAGTCAAACAAATTTGACCTTTAGACTACTAAAAAACTAGTTTTTTAAATATTAATATATATAATTAAAAATTTTTGTTTTTTTTGTCTTGTATTTTTTATCGTATTATAAAAATATTATTTGCCTTTTAATAATAAAAAAACATTGACTTACAAGCATTTTTGTTTTATAATCTTTGTTAGAGTTTTGAAGAACCATATTTAAAAAAAATATGTGCTTTAATAAATTTGCAGGAGGAACAATAATGAACAAAGATATCCAACCTAATTATCATGAAGTTGTAGTTGAATGTGCTTGTGGTGAAAAATTTACAACAAAATCAACAAAAGCAGGAGAAACTATTAAAATTGATATCTGCAACAAATGCCACCCATTCTTTACAGGCAAACAAAAAATTGTTGACGCTAGTGGTAAAGTTGAAAAATTCCAAAAGAAATTTGGTTTATAATTTTTAGAAAAAACAAAAACAACTTAGGTTTATCTAAGTTGTTTTTTTTATTTTAAATATTATTTTTTTGAATATTATTATCTCTTAACTTTATTTTAAATAGGGCTTTTTATTTTTTAATTTTTATTAAAATAATCTTTTCTTTTTGCTATTTTAAAAGGTATTTTTTCAATGTCCCCTGCCCCTAAAAATAAAAGGACGCAGTCGTATAAATTTTCTTTTTTTATGGTTTTTATAAATTCTTTTTTACTGTAAACACCTTTTATTAAAAAGTTAGGGTTACTTTTTAAAATTCTATCTTTTAAATAATCTGCGCTACCTAAATATTCAAAACGCTCCCTTGCCGAATATGTTTTTAATAAATACAAACAATCTAGGCCATCAAAACATTTACTAAAATTATCAATTAAAGTTTTTGTTCTTGAATAGGTATGTGGTTGAAAAATACAAACAACTTTCTTTTTAAAAACTTCTTTGCAAGTTTTTATTGTGTTTAAAATTTCTGTTGGGTGGTGGGCGTAGTCGTGTAACATCATACAACTTTTATAAAGACCTACAACTTCAAACCTTCGTTTAACATTTGTAAAACTTTTTAAACCTAAATAAATTACATTATAACTTATTCCAAACTCTAAGCACACCGAAATTGCTGCTAGAGCGTTTTCTATATTATGTTTACCATATGTATTTAATTTAAAATTTCCAATATAATTAGAACCTTGATAACAATCAAAAGAATATTTGCTATCTGCTCCCCTTTTTACATTACGAACATATAACGAGTTTGAGTTGGATACCCCATAAGTTTTTATATTTTTATTTCCTTTTAAAAGGTTTTTATATTTTGAATTTACAAAACATATCTTTTTAGTTTGTTTTGCAAATTTGTTAAAAGACTCTTTTTCTTTTTCAAAGTTTTTAAAGTAATCTAAATGTTCTATTTCGATATTATTAATTACTGATATTGTAGGTTTTAATGTTAAAAAACTATCTCTAAATTCACACGCTTCGGTAATAAAAAATTGCTTATCGCCTAATTTAATATTGCCGTTAATTGATTCAAACTCTCCCCCGATATGAACTGTAGGGTTTAAACCACAAAGCATAAAAATATATGCTATCATTGCCGTGGTTGTAGTCTTGCCGTGGGTTCCTGAAATAGCAATTACATTTTTGTATTGTTTTGATACTAAATATAAAAGTTCACTTCTTTCTATAACAGGAATATTGTTTTGAATTGCTGTTTTTATTTCTGGGTTTTCGCTAGGTATAGCACCCGAAAAAACAACTAAATCACACCCTTTTATATTGCTTGCTTTGTGTTTATTAAAAACTTTTATTCCTTTCTTTTTTAACTTTTTTGTTAACGGAGATATTGTTAAGTCACTACCTAAAACCACCTTACCTTCGTTTTGTACAAGCAAGGCTAAGGCACTCATACTTATTCCACCAATACCAACAAAAAAAATTTTATTATACTTTTTTAAATTTAATCGCATAATAGTTTATATGAAAATTAAAAACAAAAGTTTATTTATTTGTTTGCCTTTTTTTTTACTATAATATAAAATTTAACCAGAAGCCCGAACATAAGTGGCAAAAAAAAGGAAGGTATAAAACTTTGAAAATTTCAGATGTACGCGTAAGAATTATTAAAAAAGATGACAACAAATTAAAAGCTGTAGCTTCAATTACTATTGATGAATGCTTTGTTGTTCATGATATCAAAGTTATAGAAGGCAACCAAGGATATTTTATCGCAATGCCTAGCAGAAAAACTTTAGATGGCGAATATAAAGATATTGTTCACCCACTAAACACTGAAACAAGAGAAGAAATTAGAGCTGCTATTCTTGCAGAATTTGAAAAAGCTCAAAAAGAAGCAGAATAATTTAATTTATATATCAACTTAACAATTTTAGCCCGAAGAGTAATGAATAACATTATTTATATTTTTCGTTGTGCAAAATTAAAAATCTTGCCTTTTAGGTAAGATTTTTTTATATCTTCCCCACTAAATAAAATTTGAAAAAAATACCAAGAGTTTTAAATTCTTGGTATTTTTATTTTATTTTTAAAATTTAATCTTAGTGGAATACAGGTAAGCTTGATGGGAATCTTACACTAACATCTTCTAATGTTGGGTAATGAGCACTTGAAGTATCTAAATCCCAAATTGTATTTGCGCCACCACCAATAGCATTTGAGAAAGCTTTGTAACTATCTCCACCTGTTAATTGGTTAGCTGTAAGTTTTCTGCCATAGCTAGTTGAAATTGAACCTGAGTTTTGGTAAACACAATTTTTAAGAGAACCACATTCATAACCTGTTAAGTCTGCTGAAGAACCATAGCTTACGCCTGAACCATTAAATGTTGTTACTACATAGCAACCTTGAACAAGTGTACCTTTGTTTAATACAAATACTGCAATACCACCCATAGCACTAACTTCCATTTTTACTACAGATAATACATCGCTGTATTTTCCGCTGTATGGAGCACTATTAAGTGAAGCAAATGAATAACAGTTAAGTACTGAACCACCAGCAATAACTGAACTGATACCACCTGATAAGTAACCAGTAATTGATACACCACCGTTTACTTTTGTGCTGTCGCCACAGAAGCTATATTGTAATTCGCCAAATGAAACACCTGTGATACCACCAGCATAGTAACCTTTAATTTCACTCATAAATGTTGCACATTTATAAATTGAATATGTTGAAGTTGAAGTTAAAGCATCATAACCTGCAATACCACCAACAAGACTGCAATTTGAAGTATTTAATAAGTAGTTGTTGTTTGATGTTGTTGTTGGAACACTAGCTGTAATTGATGTTGAGATTTTGCAATCTTTATCAACAACACTGTGTGAAATTTTACCACTGTTGTAACCTACGATACCACCAGCAATAACTGCTTGAGAACCTGTAACTGTAATTGTTGATTGTGTTACATATGCTCTATCAATTGAACTGCTGTTGAAACCAGCTACACCACCAAGGTAAAGGTTATATTTTGCACCTGTTTGAGCAACAATGTTAATGTTTGTATAAACATCAGCAATTGCGCCTTTCTTTCTGTTTGAATCAACAATAATTTCGTTTACACCTACAGCACCACCAACATATACATGAGCAGCACCACTGTAAACTGTATTAATTGTTGTTGCGTTTTGTTTTGCATTAAATTGAACATCTGTTGCTGTTGTGTGGCTAATTTGTCCACCGTTAGCACCTACCATACCACCAGCATAGTGAGCAACTAAGTTAATATCAAAAATGTAGTTGTAGATGTTTGATTCTGCTGAAGAATCAATTGCACCTAAGTTAACACCAGCAATACCACCAGCATATTTGAAGTAACCGTTTGCTAAATCAACATATTTAACTGTTACGTCTTTGATACCGTGTCCGTCATATTTGTTAACCCAACCAGCGATAGTACCAAAAGTTTCACCTTTAATGTTTACGTTAACTGTTGTAATTTTTACATTGTAAATGCTTGCACCAGCACTAACACCAGCAATAACACCAACGTCTCTTGCTTCTTCACCTTGAATTGTAACATTGTCAATTACAAGACCACTAATAACTGCGTTAGCACCTAATCTTTTTACTAAACCTACATCACCTTTAACAGTTGAGTTTTCAATTGTTAAGCCTGAAATAATGCAAGGTCTTTCTTCTCCTGTCACATCATCGGTTGTTGTTCCGTTAATAAGTTGTTTGTTAAAACTATCTGGAATTGGGTGTGTTGCGTCGCCCCATACGAAAGCTCCGTTAGCATCCATTTTAATATCGTTAGCAATTTTGTATGTTTCTTCTGTGTAATCTTTATGACCACTTAAAACATCATAAAGTTGTTGTGCTGTTGTAATATCTGTACCTGTAACAATATCAGAAACGTCAATTATGTATGTTGAACCAACTGATGAGAATACGTTTAATACAGGATATTTACTGCTGTTAGGAATTTCCCAAACTGAGTTAAAGTTCCAAAGTCTATTGTTTCCATCTGCTTTTAAAGTTGTAATAAATTTATTTTTTGTATAGAAGTTTTCTGCTGTTAAGTAACCATTTGCTTGTGAATCAATTGCATCTTCACTTTTTGCAATTGTACTTAAGTTTGTATCAGCTGAACCACCATAGTAACAACCTGTTACCATATTGTCGCCGTTTGTTTGTACGTTTTTATATGCAATACCATAAATTCTATCTTTAATAGTTTTTGCTTCTTCTTTAGTTAAGTAGAAGTAACTATCATAAATATTTGCAGGAGCATTAACTTTGCTTTCGTTGTAACCTACGATACCACCAAAAATTGATTCGCCGTTTTCAACAATACCTCTAAAGTATGTTTCGCTAACTACTGCACCATTGCTGCTACCAGCTACACCACCAGCAACTACTGCTGTGCCTGTTGTTTTAATTGTTCCTGCAAAACCACATCTGTCAATTTTTGCAGTAGAATCAATTAATCTACCAGCTACACCACCAACATATGATGATTTGCCTGAACTTGTATTAACAATAACACCATCTGCTTCGCTAGTTTGAATTAAACCATAACTTGTACCAGCAAAAGCACCAATGTAGTTTTTATCAAGGTTAATATTAATATTTGTTAAGAAAAGGTTTTTAATAACACCTGTACTTTCTAATATTGAAACAAAACCTGCATCTGTTAATGATGATGAGTTTGTAACTTCCATATTACTAATAGTAAAGTGGTTACCATCAAACATACCTTTAAAACTAGGAATTGGATTCCAAGGTTGTGTTAATTCAATATCGTTAGCAAGTTTGTAACTATATTCTGAAGCTAAAAGTGTGTCATCAGCGTTTGGATCTTCAACACCAACTTTTCTTAAATCATCTTCAGTTCTAACCATATAAGGATAGTCTACTGAACCATCGCAAACTAAAACGTCAATGATAAGTTTTGAGTAATTTCTGTTATTTGTTGTAATAACAATTTTACTTTCACCACCGTTCATTGCAAGGTAGTAACCTTCTTCATTATAAGATAAAACATTTTTTGTTTCATCTTCATGGTCTTCTTGTTGTAAACCATAACTTAAGGTTGTGTGTTCACTTCTATGTTTAAACTCAAGTAAACCATTTTCACCTTCTGCTTGAATGTAATCGCCTTTTTCAACAACTAAATATGAGCTTTTAATATAAATTACTTCGTTGTCGGTTGAAAAATAATAGATTGTTAAGCCTAAGCTGACTACTGCAATAGCAATAACCAAAAACATTAAAAATCTTTTCATTATTCCCTCCAAATTTTGTTTGATTTATTATAACCTTATATGGTCAAACTGTCAATAGAATGCCATTTTTTAGGCGTTTTAACCAAAAAAATACTTTTGTTTTTTTATAAAAAAACAACCCTTAAAAAAACTTCTAATTTTAGTTATTTTTAGGTTGTCTTTTTTTATATTCATATATTTATTTTTTTTGCTTTTTATAAGCACTTTTTTTATTGTTCTTCTTTTAAAAAATCCTTTGGCAAAGCAATAAAAGTATTGTCGTCGGGGAAAAATAATGGAGAACCATTTGCCTTTTCTCTTTTTTTAGTTAAAACATTGTGTTTTTCAATGGCTTTTAAAAACATTTCTACAATAAAGTCGGCTGTGTCTGCTTCGTCAAAATCTTTACCATCAATTAAAGAATTTATATTCCTTGAAAATTTGTAAATAAAGTTATACCTAAGATTTGTGTTTAAGCCTATTAATCTTTTTGCCCCAGCTTTAAAATCGTACTTACAATACAATTGTAAATCTTTTGCAATGTTATCAACATATTCATTAAAAACCTTTCTGTTTAAAACAGAAGTAGTAAAATAATTTTTGTTATTTTGATAGTATTTTAATAAATTAATGTTTATAAGTGGAACACCAATTTTTTTAGCAATAAAAGAAAGTTTTCTTTTTAATAAATTAACTTTTTTAATATTGTAACCATAGCAAAATAATGCAACAGGTTTTGTATATTTTGCATTTAAAATAACAGCGTTATTGTTTTTATAAAGTGGATTTTTTAAGTTATTTTCAATAATTTTTTGTGGAGTTTTTATTCTTACTGCGCTACCCTTTATACAAACTTTAAAGTCTCCAAAAAATTCTTCTTGCAAATTGTTTGTTTCAAAATCTTTTTGCTTTAAAGAACAAAAAGTTGAACTATCACTTGCCATGATAAAACTTTTTTCACTTACGCCAAAAACAACGCCAAAAGGAAGAGAATTTAAATCATCTTCCCCCATTGAGTTTAGGTTCACAGTTATATTTTGATTAGAAATTAAATTTGTTTCAAAAAAATCTTTTTTATTTTCAAAAACTTCTTCTATATTTTTAGATAAATTTTTAAGGTCGTAAGGTAACCTTTTTACACAAAATTTGAAGTCACTTAAATTAAAGTCTTCTACTTTTGTAATTTCATTTAACCAAACTTTTTGTGCGTAGACATTTGATTTCTTTTCTAAACTTAAAATATCTTCAATGTTTTTTATTATTTCTTTTTTTGATTTTGCCTCATAGCTTTTATTAAAATAACCAAGTTCGGTTATCTTATCTACTATTTTTTTTGCTTTATTGTATTTATCCTTTATATCTTTTTTTTCAGTTTCATTAAACTTTTCATAATTTAAAAGTTCATCAAGTTCAAAACATATATCGTGGCATAAATCTCTTATAGCACCTGTATTTTGCAAAAATGTTTCTGTAATCATTTGCTTTAATATCCTCTAACTTTTAACCGTAAAAATTTTAAGCCTACGGGGGTATCAAGACAAAAATTATAACAAAAATTATTTAATACTAAAAATATTTGAAGCAATGTTTTTAAATTTTTTTTGTTAAATATCACAAAAAAAATAAACTTAAAACCCAAAAAAGCGTTGAAAATTAACAAAAAAATAATTTTTATCGTAAAAATTTTTTAAAACTTATTGGAATTTGCTTCACAATTTGATAAAATCATTAAATATTAGCATTTTTTAAAAGGACGAGAAAATAATGGAAAATAATATTGACCCAAATGTTACACAAGAAATTAATGCTCTTGTTGACAATGGACAAATCGCATTAGAAGAGTTTAGAAAACTCGACCAAAAACAAGTAGACTACATTGTTGCAAAATGTAGCGTAGCAGCTATTGATCACCACGGTTTACTTGCACAACTTGCTATCGAAGAAACAAAACGTGGCGTATTTGAAGATAAGGCTACAAAAAACCTATATGCAAGTGAATATGTTTTTAACAATATGAGACATTTAAAAACAGCAGGAATTATTAGCGATGACCCTGTAACAGGAATTGTTGAAGTTGCTGATCCAGTTGGTGTTATTTGTGGTATTACCCCAGTAACAAACCCAACATCAACAGTAATTTTTAAAATTCTTATTAGTTTAAAAACAAGAAATCCAATTATCTTTGCTTTTCACCCATCAGCACAACAATGTTCAAAAAGAACAGCTGAACTTTTACATGAAGTAGCAGTTCAAGCTGGTGCACCAAAAAATTGTATTCAATGGATTGAACACCCATCAATGGATGCAACTAGTGCACTTATGAACCACGAAGGTGTTGCTACAATTTTAGCAACAGGTGGTAATGCAATGGTTAAAGCAGCATACTCATGTGGCAAACCAGCACTTGGTGTTGGAGCTGGTAACGTACCTGCTTACATTGAAAAAACAGCAGATATTAAACAAGCAGTTAACGATATTGTTATGAGTAAATCTTTTGATAATGGTATGATTTGCGCATCAGAACAAGCAGTTATTGTTGATAAAGAAATTTATGATGATGTAGTTAGCGAGTTTAAAAAATATGGTGTATATTTTGCAACTGAAGAAGAAAAATTTATGCTTGAAAGATATATGTTTGGTATTGATGAAAAACGTAGCAACTTAGCAGAAGCAAAACTTAACCCAGTTATTGTTGGTCAACCAGCAAGCGCTATTGCAAAAGAAGCAGGTTTTGAAGTTGATGCTAAAACACCTGTTATTTGCACAAGCTGTAGCGAAGTTGGTGTTAACGAACCATTAACACGTGAAAAACTTTCTCCAATTCTTGCAATACTTAAAGCAGAAGACCTTGAAGATGGCTATAAAAAATCTTGTCAAATGGTAGAATTTAATGGTCTTGGTCACAGCGCAACAATTCACTCAAGAAACAAAGCTGTTGTTGATGAATTTGGTACTAGAGTAAAGGCTATGAGAATTATTTGGAACTCTCCTTCAACATTTGGTGGCATTGGTAACGTTTACAACTCATTCTTACCTTCACTTACACTTGGTTGTGGTAGTTATGGTAAAAACTCAGTTGGCAACAATATTAGTGCTGTTAACTTACTTAATGTTAAAAAGATTGGTAAAAGGAGAAACAATATGCAATGGTTTAAAGTTCCATCAAAAATATATTTTGAAAGAAACTCAATTCAATACCTTAAAGATATGAAAAATGTTCATAAAGTATTTATTGTAACAGATAAAACTATGGTTGAATTAGGATTCTTAAATAAAATTACAGAACAACTCAACTTAAGAAGCAATCAAGTTCAAGTATCACTTTTCTGTGACGTTGAACCAGACCCAGATATTAAAACAGTTAAACGTGGTTTAAGCATTATGAAATCTTTTGAACCAGATACAATTATTGCCCTTGGTGGTGGTAGTGCTATGGACTGTGCAAAAGGTATGTGGTTATTCTACGAAAACGAAGATGTTAACTTTGATGACATCAAACAAAAATTTATGGATATTAGAAAAAGAGCTTTCAAATACCCAGAACTTGGTAAAAAAGCAAAATTAGTTTGCATACCAACAACATCAGGTACAGGTAGTGAAGTTACTCCTTTTGCTGTTATTTCTGATAAAGAAAACAACAAAAAATATCCACTTGCAGACTATGCTTTAACCCCATCAATAGCAATTATTGATGCTGAATTTACAACAAACTTACCTGCTTCAGTTACAGCTGATACTGGTATGGACGTTTTAACTCACGCACTTGAAGCTTATGTTGCTACACTTTCTAGTGATTATACTGATGGTCTTGCACTTCAAGCAATTCAAATGGTATTTAAATATCTTCCAAGGGCAGTTAAAAACGGTAAAAACGATTTAGAAGCAAGAGAAAAAATGCACAACGCTTCAACAATCGCTGGTATGGCTTTTGCTAATGCTTTCCTTGGTATGAACCACTCACTTGCACATAAAATTGGTGGTGTTTTCCATACTCCACATGGTAGAGCAAACGCAATTTTACTTCCACACGTAATTAGATATAACGGAACAGTTCCACAAAAACTTTCTACATGGCCTAAATATGAACACTACAATGCTGATGAAAAATATCAAACTGTTGCAAGATTACTTGGCTTAAAAGCAAAAACAGTTGAAGAAGGTGTTGAAAGTTTAGCTAAAGCAGTTATGGACCTTGGTAAAGAAGTTGGTATTAAAATGAACTTCTGCGACCAAAACATTGCTGAAGAAGATTGGAATAAAAGCCTTAAAGATATTGCTTTCATGGCTTTCGAAGACCAATGTTCTCCTGCTAACCCAAGAGTACCTATGGTTGAAGATATGATCGAAATTTTAAAGAAAGCTTATAAAGGCAACTAATAAAATCGTTCTTATAAAACAAAAAACACGACTGAAAATCAGTCGTGTTTTTTTAATTTAAAAATTTGAACCATTGTTATCAAAATTTGTATTGTCGTTTGTTTGATTTTGTGGGTTTTCATCTACCCTACCAACAACAACTTGTTCGCCTTCTTTTAAATTGCGTTGAGTTTCGTTTTCATACATATTGCGATTTGAGTTGTGAATATAAGGATTTGAAATTTGATAACTTGAACCATTTGGTCTATTTCTGTGAGCATAATATTGGTCCATTCTTGGAGATCTTCTTGGCCTATATTTTTCCCAGGTTACAAAATCGGTTATGTTTCTTGGAAATTGTGCAGCAATTAAAAAGAAACTAACAAACATATAAAGGGCAATAGAAACAAAAAGTGAGAAGAATGTTGTCATATCAGAAACTAACATATCTACAAAAGATACTTTCAACCCCAAAACAAAGGCCAAACTGCCCCCTAGAAGCATCATTACCACCGGAACAAAGACTACATTAGAAATACTAAAGTAAAGCGAAATAAGTAGCAATATGCCAGTTAAAACAAATATTCCACCTACCCAGTATAAAGTTTGTGAACTTGCAACACTTTCTACAAACTTTCCAGTACTATCTACATAAATATCTACGTTTTCAGAATAAATAAAACTTACACCTTCAAGATAAATAGTTTCAGTCTTTTTTTCTCCTTTAAAAGTAAATGAAACAACAGCTTGGCAAGCCCTGTGTTCTGTAACAGTTGTATCGCCATCTGAGTCTTTACTATATTCATATGTTGTTTTATCAATTTGACTAACAACAGTTGCATTAACTGAAATTAAATTGGTCTTTACTGGGGCAAATGCAAACATAACACAACCTACACCCACTATAAGAACACTTGCAAGAAATCTCAACACTTTAGATTTAACACTTAATGGTGTAAAAACATCTAATAATGCCCCTGCAAATTTTTCTTCATCTTCTCTTGCAAGCCTATCTTCTTCACTTTCAACGTTTTCACTATAATATAAACCTTGGTCTTTTTTCTTTTTTCCAAAAGACATTCTAAATGCGTTAACACCAATACCAATAGCCAAAATTGTTGGAATTAAATTCCAAGCAGATATAATTCCCCTTACTGCTTGCAACACAAACAAAAAGAAAGGAATAATAATCATAATTGCTGAAGTGAAAAACATTATTTTTTGAGCTTTTCTATCATACCTATACTTGTCATCAATGTTCTTAAATTTCATTTGCATAAAACAATATTTCCTTTTAAAACTTATCAACAATTTTGTAAACAAAAGTGGATAACTTTTTT
>JAFWWV010000061.1 GCA_017523305.1 Clostridia bacterium | reverse complement strand
ACCATTTGCGTTAAAAATATCCCAATCGCTAATATAAAAAAAGTTATGCTCTTTTGCTATTTTGTTTGCTAGTTTTGTTTTGCCTGTTCCTGGTAGGCCACAAATTAAAATTTTCATACGCTTTTACCTTGCTTTTTTAAAATTAATTTTTATTTTTTATTTTCTAGTTTTTTTTAATAGTTTTTTAACCGAACTTTAATTTTTTAGTTAAGTTTATTTTTTTTAGTTCTTGTTTAATTTTGTTTTTTAGTTTATTGTTAAAAATTTTTTTAATTAAATTTTTTATTTAACAATTTAATTGTAGCAAAAATTATTTTTTTTACAAAACATAAAAAAAACACACTGCAAAAATTAGTGTGTTTTCTTTTTCTTTAAAAGTTTTTTAGGCTGTTGGGGTTTCAGTTTGCGATTTTTGTTTTTTCTTTTTAATTAATTTTTTTATAAAGTATGAAATAACAATATAAACAGCAATTAAAATTATTGTTGTGCTTAGGGCAATTAAATCGTACTTCCATGTATATGCAACACCATAGTTCTTACCCACATATTTTAACAACCTAACAAAAATGTAGTGGGTAGATAAAATCCAAACGGTTTCTCTGCCAATAAGCTCAAAAAATTTGGTTACTTTTGCAATTAAATAGCAAATGATAAAAAAGCAACAAGAACCAAAAAAACTTGAAAGGCAGAAATACCAATAGTTATAATATTTAAGGTTGTAAAAAGAAACTTTTGGATTAAGTTCAATACCAAACAACCACCACAAAGCAAAAAACACAACAAAAACAATAGCAAGAATAATGTGCATAGATTTTTGGTTTTTCTTAACCACATCAATAAACTCTCGAAGCAAAATACCAAAAACAAAGAAAGCAAAACACACAAAGAATTTATCTAAACCAAAAGGAAGAAATATTTTAAAGTTATAAATTAAAAAGCCTATAATTAGCGAAGCAAAAAGATAAATTAATTTAACATAAACATTTTTTTCTTTAATTTTAAGCAAACGCTCAACAACTACCGAGTAAAACATAATAATTAAAAACCAAACTGGAAAGTTGTAAGCAACAAAACCTTTATAAAAGAAAATAGTTTTAATAATATCAATAGTAGTTTCAGTACCCTTTAAGGTATAAAAATAAAGTGGAAGCATTAAAATTGTGCCTATAATGGCAGGAAGAACTAACCTTTTAAACTTCTTCCAAATAAAACTTTTAAAAGAATCTTTTTTATTTTTTCGTTTGCGAATAACATAACCAGATAAAATAAAAAACGCCATTACATGAAAAGAATATATTATTTGATTAATAAGTGGCCATTGGCTAAGGTATAAAGTGTGGCCCAAAAAACTAAAAAAATGCCGAATGCTTTTGCTGTATCAATCCAGCAACTACGCTCAAACTTTTCTGGCTTTTCACTGTTGTTTTTTATAGGTTCAGTTGCAACATTTTGACTTTGCATATATCCCCCAGTTTTTTAAATAAAACTAATTTTATTTTTTTATTTTTGCTTTTATTTATTATAGTCTAACAAAATTTTACATAAATCGTCAAAATTTTTTATAACAATAAAAAAAAGAACTGTTTTTATCAGTTCCTTTTTTTAATTGTTTTTGTTTTTTTTAATTTAATTTAAATTTTGTCTTAAGATTTTTATATTTGTTTCAATCTAACTAGTTTTTGAGAGAATCTTTTTTTATTAAGGTTCTAAAATTCCATCATTATCATCTTCATCAGAAAAAATCTCTTCATCACAATTTGTACACTCCCATGAACCATTCCAGTACATAATACCTCCACAATTAGGGCAATTCTTGAAAGGTTTTTCTTGGACATCTTCTTTTAATTCTCCAGAACAATATGGACAATAAGCATAATCTGATTCATCATAAACTTTATCACAAAATGGACACATTTGCATAATAAACTTTTCTCCTATGTATTTTTTATACCAATTTTAATAATTTTTTTCAAACTAAATAAGCAAGTTTTTATTTGTATTTTTTAAAACTCACTCAAAAACTATTGTGCGCTATCTTGGTTTTGGTTTGGATAGGTGTGAAATGGTAGCACTTTTACTGGGTCGATTTTACCTTCTTCTGGCAAGGCTGAATCCATTTTTCTATAATCTAGTTTTCCGTCGTCTTCCCCTTCTTCTGCGTACTCGTCGGCAATTTCTTCTGGTGTTGGTGGAGTTGTGGTTTCGCCCATTTCTTTTTGATATTGTCTTAAAGCGTCAAGGTATTCTTGTTCAGCGTACTCTTCGCTACCCATAAACTCGTCAAGTTCTTCGTCGCTAGGAATATCTAAACCTGCTTCGTCGTACATTTCTTTTTCTAAGGCGTCAACATAATCAGAAATTGTTTGACCTACTTGCATATCTGCGCCCAGTGAGTTATAAAAACTGGCTGCTGTACCTTTAACCATATGTGTTAAAATTTGGTTTAACATTCCACCTGAACTTTGGTTTAATTCTGATTGGTCAAAATAAGCAAAAATATCTTCTAAGTTAACCAAACTATTTGTTAAAAGTTCTTCTTGCAAGTAATTGTGAAAGATTTCTTCGTTGCGCCTTAAATCTTCTCTAAGTTTGCCCCCATAAATTCCTGCTGACTGAAAGTCTTTTCGGGTTTGGCTGAAAGCAAATACAACTTCTTCAATATTGCTTGGTGTGGAATAATCTGCACTAAGTTGAATTCTGTATGCTTCGGGGTTGTTTTCTCTTAAATCTTGGTAAACATATGCTTTAACGGCAGTACTCAACGCCAAGAAATATTCTCTATCACTTAAACTATTTGGATTTGTTAGTGCTGTTAAAATGTTTTGATATATGCTGTGGTGACGAGTTGCCCCGTTAATATTTTCTAGTAAAAATGATGGACGGGCTATGCTGTAATCTTTATCAATGTTAACATAAATGTTATCGTTAACGCAGTCATATAAAACCCAGTTGGTTGGATCCATAAGTTTGTTTTTACTAAAGTCGCAGAAAACCACATTTGTTTTAGGTGTTGCTAAACTTTGAGCTGTACGGTTATGTGCTTCCTTTGCAAAAAATTGCATTTCGTAATCGTGAAGTTCTTTTTTATCAACTTCACTTTCTTTATCAGGGCGCAAGAATAAAAATTTTGATTTGTCGCTTTCGCTAAGTTTATCAAAATCAACGTCACTTAATACCCTTTGATAAAGGTCAACAGGGTGTAGGCGTGCAAACATTGTATCTTCACCCCTACTTAACTGGCTACTATCGTATAAACTTTTTAAACCTTTGGTATTTAATATTAAGTTTAATATTAAAATACTACCTAAACTTTTATCTTTCATACCCTAAGTTTAAAACATATTTCGACATTTTTCAATATGCAAATTAACCCAATAAAAAGCAGAAAAGCAAAAAAAAAGTAAAAATTAACAGCAATAAACATAATAAATACACTAAAGCAAAATAAAAAAACATACAAAAAAAGTTTAATAAATAAAAATTAAAAAAAGTAAAAACTAAAAAAGGTTTTACCTAATTTTTTTGGCGCAATAAAAAAACAAGCATATAAAAACATTATACGAAACAGCAAACAACAAAAAATATTTAATCATAAATCTCTTTCTTTTTTACATAGTCTTTCATAATATCAATGGCTTTTTTTTCAAGCCTGCTTATGTACGAGCGTGAAATTCCTAACTTTTTTGCTATTTCTCGCTGAGTGTAAGCAGGTTTACCACCTATACCATAACGCATACAAATTATTTCATATTCTCTAAAAGATAAAACATTTTTTATAATGCTTAAAAGTTTTTGAGTTAAAATGTTGTTTTCTACAGTGGTTTCTACATTATCATTTTCGTCAGGAACAACATCTTGAATACAAATATCGTTGCCTTCTTTATCCTTACCCAAACTTTCGCTAAGTGATAAAACCTGAAGATGTTTTTTGTTAACCCTTAAAAGCATAAGAATTTCGTTTTCAATGCACCTTGCAGCATAGGTAGAAAACTGAGTGTTTTTGCCGTACTTAAAAGTGTTAATTGCTTTAATTAGTCCAATAGAACCCACTGAAATTAAATCGTCAGCTTCTCCACTACTGTTGTATTTTTTAACAATGTGAGCAACCAACCTTAAGTTGTGACTAATTAAAATTTCTTTAGCCTTTTTGTCACCAGCCCAGAACTTTTGAAAATATTGTTGCTCTAACTCACTGCTTAACGGTTTAGGAAAATTAGAAACATTGTTAACATAAGCCGAAAATAGCATAATTTTGTTCATAAAAGACATAAAACTTTCAATAATCATTTTTTACCCCTTAAAATTTAAAAGCCTAAAATTTTATATCTTTTGTGCGTTTTATTTTTTTAGAGCGTCTCCAACAACTTTTAATTTTTGTAAGTTATAGGTTAAAAAATTTTTTAACAATAAATTTACAAATAAAAAAACATATATTAAATATATGTCGAAAGTTGTAAAAATTTGATAGATTTTAATAAAAAAGTTAATCTTTTAATTTTTAATTAATTTAATATAAAGTTTTTAATTTTATAATCATAAATAAATGAGCAAAAAAAAGACTAAGCGTTTTTT
>JAFWWV010000060.1 GCA_017523305.1 Clostridia bacterium | reverse complement strand
TATCTTATAAGCATTTGCTCTACTTGTTCCATAAGTGTTATAAGATTTAACATTATATTTATCATAATTCTTCCCCTCAATATTCCATTGAGAAGTGCTTTTCATATAATGAACTTTGATATTTCTACTATTCATCCAAGACGGATTTAATAAATAATCTATAAAATCTTTTATATCTTCTGGTGGTATCCAAGTAGATCCAAGTCTTACACTTATTTCACTAGCACTCAAATCCTTTGGTATAACTTCTTTTAAATATTTAACATTTATTGAATATCTATCATCAGTTTCTGCAAACTTTTCGGCTATTTTTAATTTCTCTCTTACATTACCAGATAGATATTCATCAGCAGTCACCCAATGATTTGGCTCACCATATTCTGGTACATTAAATATTTCACCCTCTAAATCTTTTAGCATTATATCCATATCAAGTCCACATAAACTTTGCATATATTCTATATCTACTCTTGCTTTTTCAGATAGTGAAACAACAAGTGCGTCATTAGCAGTATCAACACTTTGTATTTGCGTTTTAGGTCTTATAGTCCTTTTAGTAAACATATCTGCTTTTCTTGCAAGATTTCCATTTTCATCTAATATTTCTAATGAACATAGTAAATAATAACTTGAATCATTAGAAAAAGCAGAGTTGTTTCCTCTGCTATTTATTAGTCCATATTTCTTTGTAAAAGCGTCATATAAGCGATTTAACTTCGCTTGTTGATATTTTATATCTTCATCTGGAAAGTCCTCTGTTTGGTACTCTATAAGAGTTCTAACACAGTCCCTAATTTCCATTAAACCTTTAATTCTACTTTCAGTAGTTAGTGCTAATTCTTGTGGATACATTCGGCTATTTTCTCTAAAATAAACTTTATCATCAACAACTGTATATGAAAAGTTTTTAACTTCAAAATCGGCAGGAATAGATAAGTCTTCTTCCTCGCCTATATCATCTATTTCATATTCTTGAACTTCTGCGTGTATATTAGTTATAGCCTCATTTAACATAGTTTCTAAATCTTGTTCTTCACTTGCTATACAAGCAGAATCATAACCAAATCTTGTAGAAATCATTTCCATATTACCCATTATCATATCTGGATTATCTACAAAATATTTATTCATCTTAATACCATTTTCATTTGTATCAAGATATACCCAATCTGGCTCTATATCAGTTATTGAATCTCTTTTTTGTAAGAATATAATATCAGATGTGACTTCTGTTCCTGCATTTGCTTTAAAGGTATTATTAGGTAGTCTAATTGCACCTAATAAATCTGCTCTTTGTGCTAAATATCTTCTAACAGTTGGATTCTCTTTATCTAGCGTTCCTTTACTTGTAATAAATGCAACAACTCCACCCGGTCTAATCTTATCAAGTGTTTTAGCAAAAAAGTAATCGTGAATTAAAAAGTTATTCTTATCATATTTTTTATCTATTACTTTAAAATCACCAAAAGGAACATTACCAACTGCAACATCAAAAAAACTATTTGGTAAGTTTGTATCTTCATAACCTTGTACTGCAATAGAAGATTTTTGATATAGTTGTCTAGCAATTCTACCACTAATAGAATCTAATTCTACACCATATAACTTACAATCTGCTAATGAGTCTGGTAGCATACCAACAAAGTTTCCTGTACCACAACTAGGCTCTAATATATTACCGGTTTTTAATCCCATATTTTCTAATGCTTTATACATAGAACGAATAACAACAGGTGGTGTATAAAAGGCTGTCAATGTTGATTCTCTGGCTTGTGAATATTCAGTTTCATCTAATAAGTTTTTCAAAATATAATATTCATTACTCCAAGAACTATCTTGATTATCAAATGCTTGTGATAGTCCACCCCAACCAACATATTGAGATAACACCTGTTGTTCTTCTGGTGTTGCAAATCTATTTTCTTCTTCGCATTTTTTTAATACTTTAATTGCCTCAACATTACGATTAAATTTTTCTCGTGGACTTCCAACTCCTAAATTATCATTTATAATTCTAAATTGACTACGATCTGCATTTTTTATTTCTGGATGAATATCAAAAGTTTCAACTCTACTTTTCTTTTTCTTTTCAAAACTAGGTATAAACTCCTCTGTTTCAGTAGGTGAAATTGTATCAATAGCCCCTTTTTCGGTTTGAATAACTGAAATATTGTCACCATTTACGCTATCTTGTTCATTTAGACTTATTTCTATATCTTTCGTACTATTATCATCCGGTACTTTTTCTCTTAATAAATGGTCATTACAAGGGTTTTCCATTACTTTTCTATCAAATTCATCCCTTGACATCTCTTTATTAAACAATGGCCATTGATAATCATATAATCTAACCAACTCATCATCAAATGATAATATTTCATATTCATCAGCACCAATATAAACTTTATCACCTAAATGATATTGATATTCTAATACCTTTTCTTCTACTTCTTTTTTTTCTAATTCTATTTGAGTTGCTAACTCTTTTTCCTTTTCAACAAACTCTCTTTCTTGTTCTTGTTTTTCTAACCAAGTTTCATAACCTGCAAATTCTTTTGAATTTAAAAATCTATCTTCTTTAATTAAATAACTTATTCTTTCTGCTAGATAGTTCCACTTTAATAGTTTTTCTGCTCTATTTTCAAAATAACCTCTATATAACAAAAGTCCTTTTGAACTACTTTCGTAACCTATACCAGAGCCTTTTACTGTATATGTTGCACCACCAAGCCCATATAAGTTTTTTAGGTATTCTGCATTTTCTTGACTAGATAAACTTTTTTGAAATTGCTCGTATATTCTATACTTTGTTTCAGTGTGTTTTTCTTGTAAATATTTATCAATAAATTCTTGTGAGAATACTAAATCAACATTCTGTTCACTTTTCTCATTTTCATTTATTAAAGTTAATTGCTGACTAACTGATGGCAATGGATCTATTTTCGTATTTAATTGATGAAGTAATATCATTGAATCATAATGATATGTTAAATCTTCCCAACTTATAAAAGACTCTGTATCTCTTGATAAATAGTTTCCCTTCCATAATAAAAGTCCATTATCAAATGCCTTATAACCATACATATTATCGTTAATGATAATTCCTGTATAATCAGAATTAAAGGCATTTTTAATGAACTCTGCTCTTTTACTAATATCTTTTTCAATTTCAAAATAATTTATAATATCTTTATTAGATACTTTTAAATGTGGTGTTGTACTTAATATTTGATTAACTTTTTCATCAACTACCACATAAGGATGTTTGTTGCTATTCTTGTCATAAACATTTAAGCGTAAATCAATTCGTTCGCTACTATCTCCTCTGCTGTCATCTGTAAATTGTTCATCAACCCAACCCATTTCATTTGGTCTGTTGCTTTCAATTCCTCCGTGATGTTCTCTTTGACTTTCATTTGAGAAACTATCTCTTTCACTCTCATCTCTGCTTGTTGTTGTATCTCTATCAAATGTTCTGTCAATAGGTCTTTCATCAATAAGGTCGTGTATAAAGGTTTCTTCTCTTGTTTCAGATAGTTCAATCTCATTATTGCGTATTTCCCTTTCGCTTGAACTTGTTTCTCTTGACTCGGCAACATTAGGTCTGGTAGTTCGTAATCCCCCTGTCTTGTATAAGTTATCTTCATAATTACCACTCCTTTCTGCAATATTCTTGCTTTCACCTATATCATATTCTTTTTGTTGTTCTCTTTCAAATGTGCGAATTTTATTTATTTCAATAATTCGTAGATTTTTAATTGTACTATAAATTTCTCTTAATCCCATTTCAGATATTTCGCTTGTCGCAAGCCCTAACCTAGTCATAGTATCATAACTATTAAAGTTTCTTATATCTTTGAAATCACTTTCATCAAAATAATTATTAGGATTAAGTCCACATCTTTTCATCATAGAAAAAGCAATACTATTAGATAAAACATTTTTCATTAACACTTCAACATTTAATTCATCTAATTCTTCTAGCAAACTATTTTCACGATAAAACATCAAATCTGATAAATAATCTGATAAATTATCTTCTGCTAATATTTTAGAAACTGATATAATTGCCTGTGCTAATGTTTCCTTGTTTTCTAATTCGCCATACTTATTTTCCAAAGATTCAATAATATCTTGTTCATAAGGTTTAGTGACTGACCATAACCTAAAACTTTTACCTAATTTACTACTTGTATCAGCAACATCAAAAACGTGTTTTAAACTAGATTCGCCATTTTTATAAGATATAAGTGCAATACCTTTTGAGCCTTTATTAACCCATCTTCCAACTCTTTCATTCCAAGTATTTATTTCAGCACAAGCAACAGCAGTTGGCTTTTGTGCATAGATTAAAACTTGATCGTTAAATGGATATTTATAGTTCATTGCAGCACACTCTAAAAATGACATCCATTCATTAGGATTTCTGCTAATCTCTGTTAAAGTTTGCCCATACAAATCAGTTATAAGTCTTAATTTTCCTGCCACATAATTCACCTCCATTCTTGTGTTATGACTTATTATTCTTCACTTTTTTCTTTGTGTATTGATTCTCTTACTTTTAACAATACTTCAAAATAATTTGCACTTACTTCAAATTCATCTATACTACTAAATAGTATTTCAATTAAATCTTCTGCCTCATTATTATAAAATCTTACATCTATCAAAGTTTCTTTATCTTCTGTTTCAAAAGGTACTGCATACCTTAATAATTTATCTTTTAATTTCCCAGACTTTTTTGATAACCTTTCATCATTTCTTTCAGCGTGTATTGATAATATCTCAACTAAAAAGTTATAACCTCTTATATCCATCTTAATTTTTATTGGTGGTATTCTTTTTGCGTGTGCCATATAATTTCCTCTCTTTCTATCTTTCTAAACTTCTGTCTGCTCTTACTTTCATTTCCAGACTTACATTGTTTTGATACTTTTCTAATGCCTCTTTCAAAGCAGTATTTTGTAATAATTCATCAACTTTTGCTTTTGCCTCATTTTTATTTCTAGCCTCAACTTCAAAAGTAATTCTTCCATTTATATCAACATCAATATCAAATTTTTTCATATTATTTATCATTTCCTTTCTCTTTATAACCACTTAAAAAAGCGATTATATCTCTGTTTTTAATCGCATTCTTAAACTCTATTATTATTAAAGGCTCATTAGGTGCTAAATTAGGAAGTTTTGCTAAATCTTCCATTTTCATAGCAAGGATTTTTTTATCAGTATTAAATCCTGCCTCAAATAATTTTTCTAGTGTTTTAGTTATTTGATTTAAACTATATTTTGTTTCCAATTAAATCCCTCCTATATAACTTCTACTAATTCACAAATAACAACTATTTGTTTATTAGTGTTATGCTTACAAGTTATTAAAGTTAAAGTGCTTTTTTCAGCATTTCTAACAATATGAGCATAACCATTTTTTTCTATTTCATAAGAATTAACCATTTTGTATTTATATTCTTTTCCGTTATATACAATACTTACAGTATCATCATTTTGTAGTTTATTAAGTTTTCTAAAATATGAAACTCCACTATTACCACTGTGTCCTGCTAATATAACATTTCCATTCTCTACATCTGGCATATCAGATTCAGATAATATTTCAATGTTTCTATTAACATTGTTCCAATAACTACCTTTACTTGCTAATCCTTTTTCTAAACCAATTTTAGGTATTTTAACAACTGCAATATAATTTATAGTAGGAGTTGTTGTTTCTTTCTTTTCTTCTTGTTCTACAACTTCTTCCTCTACTAATTCTTCTTCCATAACAGGAACATCTACAACATATTCTTCTTGTTGCTCATAAAAATTGTTTATCAAGTCCTGTTCTTGTTTTTTATCTAAATAACTATTAACTAATTTCCCACCTAAAATTCCAATACCTATAATTATAAGAAAAGAGCCAACTATTAAAAGTTGACCCTTTCTTCCATTATTATTTTTTGTTTTTCTTTTTAGCATAAATTATCACTCCTATTCCACTTAATATTAGTAATCCAGATA
>JAFWWV010000059.1 GCA_017523305.1 Clostridia bacterium | reverse complement strand
TTTTGATAATAAAGCGTTTGAATTAATATTTAATTGTTCACTTAAAACATTTAAGTAAACAGATTTTAATGCGTTTTCTGCACTAGTTAAAGTAACCATAAAAAATTGTTCTCCTTTATTTTTTTGTTTTTTATAAATTGAATTTTTTTTGAATTTGTTTTTTTTAATCGAAATTAATCGATATTAATCGAACTTTTTTGAACTTAATCGAACATAATCGAATTTAATTTTAATTAGTCGAATTTAGTTATAATTTATCGAATTTAATCGAACATAATCGAATTTAGTTATAATTTATCGAAATTAGTTATAATTTATCGAATTTAGTAAAATTAAGTTGTTTTAAATCGATTTTTGTTTTTTTTAACTTTTTTTATTTTTTTTTAACTTACACTAAAAATAGTTAAGAGATTTTAAAAAATAAAAATGTTAACTTAAAAACATTTCTTCAGCCAGTTTACCAGCATCTTTTATGCTTTTAGGTTTATCAACGGGCGAAAGAATTGTTTTACTACCCTTTTGGTTAGAAATTAAAATAGGGCTAGAGTTTATTTTCAACCCCGAAAAATATTGAGATATAATTTGTTCTTTAATTTTTTCAGAGTTAAAAACATAGTTTTTTAAAAAGTTTTCGTCACTAATTAGTTCGTCAGGTGTATAAAAGTTATTTTCTAAAAATTTTTTCCAAGCAGTTTCAAAAGGGGTTTGAGAGTCACTCAATTCCTTATCTTTTAAAATCATTTGTGTTAACTCTTTTTCAAACTTTTTTGCGCGCAAGTTGTTTTCAAAAAAGGTTTTAGAATTATTTTCAAACTCTTTTTGTTTGTTTTCTTCTTCTAGTTTTAAAAGGTTTTGTTCTTCTATTTGTTTAGTAAGTTCTTTTAAAGCCTGACATTTTTTTGTGTAGTCGCTTTGCAACGCATTATACGAACTTAGCAAACTATCACTATTTTTAAATTTACCTAAATTATTGGAGCCATCAGCGTTTTGTGTTTTTTGTAAATTCAAACCTATTTTACTTAACTCTAACTCTACCCCGTTTTTATTTTCTTCTTGAAGAACATTATCTTCCATCACTTGTTGCAAACCTTGTTTGCCTTGGCTGTTAAGAGTTAAATTTTCAACACTTAAAGGTTGTTCCAAATTAATTTTATTTTCACTCACTTTATGTTTTCTCCCTTTTTTTAATAAAAGAATTTTTTTTATTAAGCACAACAAAAAAGATTTATAAGGACTTATTTTTTTTGCCTTATAAACCTTTTAGTGTTTTTTTATGTTGTGTTTTTTTTTGTGTTTTTTATTTTGTAGAAATTTATCGAAATTAATCGAAATTAGTTTTATTTTATCGAACATAATCGAAATTGTTTTTATTTTATCAAATTTATTCAAACTAAATCGAAATTAATCGAACTTGTTTTTTTTTAATCGAATTTAATCTAAATTAATCGAACTAAATCGAAATTAATCGATTTTAATCGCTTTTAATAAAATTTAGTAAAAATATGTTTAAATATAGTTTTTTTCTTTTTTTGTTTAACCTTCCAAGCCCATAGTTGAGATTTCAGTTGGTTGTGGTTTTATTGTGCTTTCACCTAGTGTTGTTGGTTGTGGTGTAGGTTGTGTTGTTTCGCTTAAAGTTGCAGGTTGTTCACCACTTACACTTTCACTTGCAGATTGTTCTGCTTGTTGTTGCATTTGGTCTAGGTATAAAAGTTCGTCAGCGTTTAAAACAATTTCTTCACCAGTTATATTTCCTTCTGCGTCAAAACCTTGAACGCTAAAGTCATGTCCAGAACCTTTAAAGCCTTCTAAAATATCTTGAACTTCATAGTAAGCATCAACTGAAGATTTAAAGTCCTTTATCATACTTTTATCTTTTGGTCTAAATGGTTTTGAAGTAAA
>JAFWWV010000058.1 GCA_017523305.1 Clostridia bacterium | reverse complement strand
GGCCGATCACCCTCTCAGGTCGGCTAACCATCGTAGTCTTGGTAGGCCATTACCCCACCAACTAACTAATGATACGCGAGCTCATCTTTTACCGAAATAAATCTTTTACCCCTGTTTGATGCCAAACTGTGGTCTTATGCGGTATTAGCAAATATTTCTACTTGTTATCCCCCTGTAAAAGGCAGATTACTCACGCGTTACTCACCCGTCCGCCACTAGATATTGAATGTTGCACAAAACATCTTAAAAAATTAAAACGCTTTGTGCAACATACAATTCTCGTTCGACTTGCATGTATTAAGCACGCCGCCAGCGTTCGTCCTGAGCCAGAATCAAACTCTAAATAAAATTTGTATAATAATAATCTTGCGATTAGTACTATCATTATTTAAAGCGACTGCTCAAAACATTCATTACTGACTGTTTAAAGTTTTGCTTGATTAAAATCCTTGAAATTTCCAAGAACTTTGTATAAACCTTAACTATTAAATTTTAATGGAACAATCACCGTGTCTCTCACAGTGACGGTGTTAGAATATCACAAGCAAACTTGCGTGTCAACAACTTTTTTTTAAAATTTTGCCTTTTTTTTCGATTTTTTCAAAAAAAATCCAACACGGCACCCGGTGTGTCCACCACAAAAGACTATAAGTTTAAAACCTTTGAAATGCTACATACCTTTAAAATAAAGGCTTTTAGCGTTTTTAAACTTTTAAAAGGTATAAAACAAAAAATTTTGATTTTTATTAAACTTTTTTTAAAAAATATTACTTTTTTATATAAAAAGCTCTAAAAATACTATATTTTATTATAAAAATCTTTAAAACTATTTATTATTTTTTCAAATAATTTTTGTAAATCTTTAAATAAAAGAATGTCTTTTTCCTTTTGTTCACAACTTTGATTACTTAAAAATATCTTATCTATAAACTTATTTTCTATTAAAAATAGATTTTTAATAATCAAAAACATCTCGCCTGCACATATTTTATGATTGATATTTATGCCTATATATAAGTTCTGGTTTTGTACATAGTCTTTTAAAAACAAATTTTTATATGTTTGTTCTGCTTCTTTTTTTAAATATTCTACTTCTTCAAAAAAACTTTTTAAATTAAAATTTGATTTAAAAGTACTATTTAATAAATCAAACAAGCAAAAAGTTTTATCTAAAACATCGATAATTTCTTTTTCAAAATACTCATCATTGAGTAAAGTTAAGGTTTTTATTTTATTCTCGCCATACTTTTTATTATATTCCCTAGCCATTTGTTCAAAAGCAAAACTATTTAAAAATGTATTCATACAAAAACTCCTAAAAGTAGGTTATGCTTTTAAATAAAAAAACTTTACTTATTTATACTTACTTAAAAAGTTATAATATATATCTTATATAAATAAAAAAAACACAAAGAGTTTTTTCTTTGTGCTTTTAATTTTATAATTCTCTTCTTGCTTCAATAGCTTTTGATAAAGTTACTTCGTCAGCATATTCAAGTTCGCTACCCATTGAGATACCTTGGGCTAATCTTGTTACTTTTAAACCAAGTGGTTTTAAAAGTTTTGCAATATACATAGCTGTTGCTTCACCTTGAACATCAGGGTTTGTTGCAACAATAACTTCTTCATACTCGCCTTTTGAAATTCTTTGTAAAAGTTCTTTTAACCTTATATCGTCTGGACCTTTATTATCAAGTGGACTTATACATCCATGCAGAACGTGATATATACAGTCAAAATTTTTAACTTTTTCAATGCAACCAATATCTTTTGGTTCTTTAACTACGCAAATAATTTTGCTTTTGCGATTTTTACAAATAGAACAAATTGTTTCTGTTGTAAAATTGCCACACTCTTCACATAATTTAATTTTTTCTTTTGCTTCAAGTATAGTAGTCGCTAGTTTTTTTGCGTTTTCTTCATCTCCATTTAAAATTTGATAAGCATACCTTTGTGCTGTTTTATAACCTACACCAGGTAAATACATAAAAGAGCCTATCAATTTTTCCATTAAATTATCTTCCACAGTATCACCTTAAATTATATTAAAATGCTCCACCCATTGGACCTAAAGCGTCTTTGCTAAGTTGTGCTACTTGGCTTTGAGCATCTTTAATAGCTGCCATAATTAAATCTTCTAACATTTCTACATCATCTGGATCAACAGCTTCTTTTTTAATTCTTACTGCTTTAATTTCGTTTTTGCCAGTGATAACAACTTCAACCATTCCACCACCACTTGCACCAATAACTTCAGTGTTTGCAAGTTCTTCTTGCTTTTTTAACATTTCTTGTTGCATTTTTTGTGCTTGACGAATCATATTTTGCATATTAGCGCCACCGCCAAAACCACCACCAAATCTATTAAATCCTGCCATAAATAAAAATCTCCTTTAAAACTATTTCTTTTTTACTTTACTTAATTATTAAAGAATCTCCAAACATATCTTTAACTTTTTGTAAATTAATTTTCATTTTATCTTCTTGTTTTTTTAATAAAACAAATTTTAAATCAAGTTCACTATCAATTTGTTTAATTAAACCTAATAATTGATGATATGTTGTTTCTCTTATTAATATGTTATATAAATATTCTTCTTTAACCCTTACTGTTAAAACATTTGCAGTTAAATCTATATCTCTTAATTCACCACAAGCTGTGTGTAATGTCATTAAATTTAATCTGCGTAAGTTTGCAACTAATGTTCCCCAAATAAATCTAGCACTTTTTGGTTGATTTACATTTGCTACTTTTACTTTAAAAGTCTCTTCAGTTTCTACTTGGTTATTGTTTTCAATACCTAACAATTCTATTTTGTCAGGCTCGTTAATTAGTTTTTTTTTTCATTACCTAAACTTGCACATTCTAGGGAAACAATTTCAATTAATGTTTTTGGTGAAAGTGCATATTTAAGCTCTGCTTCAATCTCACTAAATTTTTGCATATATTTTATAAGTTGTTCAACACTTACTTTTTGAGATTGTTCTTTTAACTTATCAAAAGTTTCGCTAGAAACATTAAGCATTTGTTGAGCACCCTTACAATTTTTTATTACAAGTAAATCTTTAAAATAAACTGTAATTTCTTTACCAAGAGCAATTAGGTTCTTGCCTGAGTTATAAATTTCGTTAATTGTTTCTAACACTCCACCAAGGTCAGCATCAATAATGTTTTGTGCTAGTTTAATAACAACATCTCTGTCGCTCTTGCCCAAAATTTCCATTGTTTTTTCATAAGTTATACTTTCGCCACTAAAAGCAACTACGCAATCGGCAACAGATAAAGCATCTCTTACACTGCCTTCACCTGCAACAGCAATGGCTTCAATTGATTCATAATCATACTTTACTTTAAGTTGATCAAAAACATTTTTAATGTGTTCACATAATAAATCAGTTGCAACCAACCTAAAATCAAATCTCATACAACGAGAAAGAATTGTAGCAGGCAATTTATAAACTTCAGTTGTAGCCAAAATAAAAACTGCATGTCTAGGTGGTTCTTCAAGTGTTTTAAGAAGTGCGTTAAAAGCGCTGTCTGTTAACATATGAACTTCGTCAATAATATATACTTTATATCTACCATGAATAGGTGGATATTTAATTTTTTCTCTTAACTCTCTAATTTCATTAACGCCATTATTACTTGCAGCGTCAATTTCTAAAACATCAATATTGTTTGCTTCGTCAATAGCTCTACAAACTTCACACTCACCACAAGGTGAACCGTTTTGTGGATTTAAACAGTTAATAGCTTTAGCAAAAATTTTAGCACAACTTGTTTTACCTGTACCCCTTGTACCAGTAAATAAATAAGCGTGACCTACTTGCCCCGTTTTTACTTGGTTAATAAGAGTATTGGTAATATGTGTTTGGCCAATAACTTCATCAAAAGTTTTTGGTCTAAATTTACGATAAAGCGCTAAATACATTTTTAAATCCTTAATACTTTTAATTTTATTTTAATTCTTCCTAAAGCGTTGTCAATGCTTTTAGGCTCTTTTTTTAATTTTCCTGCAATTTCAATATAGTTTAAACCTTTAATATATAGTTGTAAAACTTTCTTTTCAAAACTACTTAAAAGTTCGTTTATATGTTTATCAACTTCAGTTAATTTTTCTCTAAATAAAACACTTTCTTCTGGAGTTAAATTATTTGAAGCAATAAAAAAACCAGTATCTTCTTCGTCATCATTGCTATCGTCATTTTTAACTGACAATAAAATTTTGCCTTGATTGTTAATAGAAAAATATGTGTTAAGTGGAATATTTTTATTTCGATTATTAGCCGTTAAAGCCGTTTGAATTTGCCTTTTAATGCAAACAGAAGCATAAGTCTTAAAAGAAGTTTTGCTTTGCAAATTATAGCTTCTAAAGGCTTTAAAAAGCCCCAACATACCTTCTTGAATTAAATCGTCGGTAGTTGCATTAATTAAAAAATATTTTCTTGCAATAATTGTGACTAATGGTTTATAAGTATCCATTAATAAATTAATTGCTTTTTCGTCCCCACTTTTTGCTTTTTGAATTAAAGCACTTTCTTCTATCATTAATTTTTCCTTTGTCTTAATATTTCATAAACGACAGCACTTGTAGCAGTTGATACATTAAGCGAATTTACTTGACCATACATAGGAAGTGAAATTACACCATCACAAAGTTGTTTGGTAAGTTTTCCAACGCCTTCACCTTCACTACCCATAACAATAGCAATATTGCCTTTAAGATTTGTTTTTGAAAGATTTTCGCCATCAGCTTCACAAGCATAAACCCAAACATTTTCTTTTTGTAAAGTTCTTATTGCTTCGTTTATATTTGTAACTTTTGCAATTTTTACATAGTTAATTGCACCACAACTTGTTTTATATACAGTTTCGTTTACTTGGCAACTGCGACGAGATTCAATAATAATTCCGTCAACACCAGCACACTCACAAACCCTAATAATACTACCAAAGTTGTGTGGATCTTGAACATTATCTAAAATAACAATAAAATTATAGTCATCTTTTTTATTTTCTAAAATATCTTCAAGTGTTGAATAATTAAAGTCTGTAACTTCTGCTACATAACCTTGGTTATGTTCTGCAAGTTTATCAAGTTGTTTTTTATCAACAAAATCAAACCTTACTTTGTTTTGTTTGCATTTTTCTACAATCTTTTTGCTAAACTCGTCATGAATATAATTTGCTATCATAACTTTATTAATTGTTTTGCTTGCATTAAGTGCTTCATACACACTGTTTTTTCCACTAATAATCATTATTTTTTTACCTCTACAAAAAAGTCTTTTGAAAGTTTATCAAAAAAGTATTTAAGTCTATCAAAATCGCCCAACAAATAAACATATCCTATTACAGCTTCAAAACTTGTTGCTTTTTTATATTCGTATAATGAAGCGTTTTTTGAAACTGTATTCATTTTTGTATTTCTTGCTCGCCTTGCAATATCTTTTTCTTTTTCAGTTAAATCTTCTTGTAATGTTTCAAGGGCTTGTGCTTGATAAACAGCCTTTACATATTTTGTTGTTAACTTATGTAAGTTGTTATTTTTAAAGTTGGTGTGTTGACAAAAATATTCACGAACCAACATAGTCCAAACAGCATCACCAATAAAAGCTAAATTTAATGGATTATTTTCAACAACTTCTCTATCGGTTAAATTTTTAAAAAACTTAATATCATTTATCATTATGCTTTAGATTATACCACAATTATAAAAATTAACAAATATTATTTTTTTAAGCATCTTTATTTGTTTTTATACTTGGTTTTATTCCTTTATAAAAAATATAAATAAGAACAAAAAAAAACAGCATTAAAGTTTTTAATGCTGTTTTATATTTATTTTGCTTTTTTAACTCTTGTTGTTACTTGTGAAAAATCAATAAAAGGCTCTAACTTTTTTGCGTAAGCTTCTCTATCTTTCATAAAAGTTTTTAATAGTTCAGCAGCAATAACACGATTAACTACAATTTGTAATTGTTCTCCTTCAAAAAATCCAACTACAATTAAGTTTGGTTTTTGTTGTTGTAAAAGAAGTAAATATTCTTTACCTTTAATAGTTTTTTTATCAATTTCAATTAATGTAAGTTCGTCACCTACTGAATAGGTATTGTATTGCCTTTCTGCCATTTTTTCACCTCAAGAAAAAAGTATATTGTATTTTGCCAAAATTAATTAAATTTGTCTAGCAAAATTTTATTAAAAATTATTGTTGAATTGGTCCTTGATTATTTGGATTATTTTTAAAGTAATCTGTAATTAAATCTATACCATCAGCACCTTTATCTGTAGAAGTTTCTGCCCCTTTATCTGCAACACTTTCATCAACTTGTTCGTTAGGGAAGAATTTTTCTCTATAAGCTTCTCTACTATATTCAGGTGGCATATGTGGAACAGAACCATTGTTTACTCTGTGTCTATTTCTTGGTCTAATTCCTTGTGAAGCCATTGTATCAAGATATTCGCCAGTTTGTTCGTCTTTATACTTTACTTCTGCAGGTGGATTTGAAGAGTATTCTGTAGCATCTTCCTCTTCTTCAGTTGCTTCTTCACCTTGAGGTCTTAAGTTAAATTTTGTTCTAAATTTAGGATAAATACCCCTGTTTTTTAATTCTTCAACTAACACATCAGTTTTTTCTTGATGATTTTCTAGTTGATTTTCTCTTTTTTCTAATTTATCTTGAGCGTTTTCTCTCCATTCTTCAAACTTTTTAACACCATATATTGCAGCAAGAGAAATACCCAATGAAGCAAATGTAAATAAAACCCATTCAGGATTTTCTTTTAAAACATCAACGCCTGTATGAAACTCTGTATTATAATCATCAGTGCTTGCAAGTAAAAAACCAGAAATAGCACCAACAGCACCAGAAATACCTGCTACTATTTTAGAACCTTTAATCATTGTTCCTAAAGCTTGAACTTGGTTCCAATAACCTTCTACAGCTTCTTCAAGTTTATAGCCTTTTTCAGCACTCCATTTTAATGCATCTTTAAGCCATTTAGTATCTTTGTTTTTCATTTTGAAAATATCTCCTACTTCTATTATGGTATATATTCTACCATTTTTACAAGTCTTTTTCAATATTGTTTATATTTTTTTTGTATGTTTTGCCTAAATTAGACCGTTTTGACTATTTAAATAACTTACAATACCACATAAAATTAAATAACAAACCTTGTTTTCATACTCTTTTGTAACCAAAAGTTGCTCTTCTTCCAAATTACTTAAAAAACCACACTCGATTAACACAGCAGGAATATCAGTACAATTTACAATGTAATAATCACCCACTTTACCATTAACACCCGTTTTTTCAATAGTTGTCGAAAGTTGCTTTTGTATACAGTCAGCAAAAATTTTACCTTGTTCGCTACCCTTTTTATAAAAAGCCTGAGCGCCCCTTGAAGAAGATAGTGGAAAACTATTCATATGAATAGAAACAACTAATTGTGGTTTGTATTTTTGAATAATTTCTCTACGCCTTTTCATATCACTGCGTTTTAAATTAGTTGCATCTTTATCATAAAGACCTGCATCATTTTCTCGAGTGAGTAAACAAGATATACCCATTCGTTTTAATTGATTACTTAAATTTTTAGCATACCTTAAGTTAAGTTCGCTTTCAGTTACTCCTGTACCTTTACCCACACTACCACCATCTATTCCACCATGGCCAGCATCAACTATAATAACATACTCGGTTTGTGGTTTAACATTAACTGCTTTTAAACTAACAATAGTTGAAATAAATATAATTGCTAAAATAATAAAAATTAAAATAACAGAAAATAAAATAATATGTTTTTTCTTTAATATAATAAACATAAAAACCCCAATAAATATACTTTTAATAAATATATTTATCGGGGCTATTTTTTATACTTTTTAAAATTATAAAAACTACATAAAAATACGAATTAAATTATATAATAATACGCCACATTTTCTAAAGGTTGAATATGCCTTTATGTTCTTTTTATAATCACTTAAATATTCTTTTGATTTTTGTTTAAAAAACTTTTTTTCTTCCTTTAACTTTAAGTTGTGAGCATAAACAGTAAATTGAAGTGACATTAAAAAATACCAAGAATTTATTCTAGAACAAAACTCTTCATCTTTATCGTGGTTATTAACAGTTTTAGTTTTTTCCAATGCATCAAATAAAGTTTTTTGTCTGTAGAATTTTTTTTCTGAACAAGACATACCAGAAGCACTACCTTTAGTTTTTGTGTAGTGATAAAGTTTTTTAGTTGTAAACTTTACATCGCTATCATCTTTACAAGAATCAATGTAGTCAATGTTAAAAACTAAGTCTTCGCCAGCGTGAACTTCTGTATTATACCTAACATTTTTTAAAATAGATTTTTTATACATTTTATTCCAAGTAAAACCAAAAAAAGTTTTATCTGAAATAACTTCTTTTAACGCTTCACTCTTGGTAAAAGTTAAAATCTTTTCTTTTTTGTTTTTAAAACTTTTATTGTTTCGTTTTTCATATTTATATGAACAAGCTGTAAACGCTGTGTTTTTATCAAAAAGAGATAAAAGAGTTTCAACATAATCTTTTTCTACCCTATCATCACTATCAACAAAACAAATATATTCCGTATCAGCTGCATCAATACCATCATTTCTTACAGAAGATACACCCCTGTTTTGTTTGTTATCAATAACCTTAACTCTTTTATCTTGCTTTTCATATTCACGTAAAATTTCAATAGAATTATCTGGCGAACCATCATTAACCAAAATAACTTTAATATCTTTGTGAGTTTGTGCTAAAAGAGAGTCTACACATTCTCTTATATATTTTTCACAATTATATACAGGAACTATAATTGAAACTGATTTATCCATTTATTTCTCCCCTAACAACAAAATAAACATTTGTTTAAAACTATATTAACAAAAGTTACAGAAATATCAAAACATAAAACCCTTTTTTGAAAATAAAAAAACTACTTGTTTTTTTCAAGTAGTTTTATTTTTTTTTAAATTTCTATATTTGAAACAGCATCAAGGTCAACATCACTAAGGCCAACACCGTTCATTAAATTAAAATAACCTAAACTAGCAATCATAGCAGCATTATCAGTACAAAGTTTAAGTGAAGGAACATAAACTTCAATTTTTTCTTGTTTACCACGTTCAAAAAGTTTTTCACGTAAATAACTATTAGCCGATACACCACCAGCAACACAAAGTTTTTTGTGCCCAAACTTCTTGCAAGCCCTAATTGCACGCTCAACTAAACCATCAACTGCTTGGGTTTGAAAAGAGGCGCAAATATCGTTAACAGGTATTTCCTTGCCCTTTTGGTTAAGAGTATTAACATAATTGATTACAGCCGTTTTTAAGCCGCTAAAACTGCAATCAAAACTGTTTTTTAAAGCATCTTTTACAAACTTAATATTGTTTTTGCCTTCCTTAGCACATTTATCAACTTTTGGTCCACCTGGATAACCAAGACCAATTACTCTAGCCACTTTATCATATGCTTCACCTATAGCATCATCTAAAGTACTACCAATTAATTCTTGCTCTACATAATTTTTAACTTCTACAATAGCTGTGTGACCACCACTAACAATAAGACCAATAAAAGGTGGTTGTAAATCTTTATGTTCAATGTAGTTTGCGCTCATATGACCTTTAATGTGGTTAACAGCAATTAAAGGTTTTTGACAAGCAAACGCTAAAGATTTAGCAAAACTAACACCTACCATAAGTGCACCAATTAAACCAGCACCGTATGTAACAGCAATAGCGTCAATTTGACTTAAATGTACACCTGCTTCAATAAGTGAAGTATTTAAAACATTATTAATCGCTTCAATGTGGTTACGTGAAGCCACTTCAGGAACAACACCACCAAAACGAGTATGTATATCTATTTGAGTTGAAACAGTATTTGATAAAACTTCTCTACCATTTTTTACAACAGCAATAGATGTTTCATCACAACTTGATTCAATACCAAGTATTAATACATCTTTTTTAGTTCTTAGTTGTTCACAAACTTTTTGCATTTGTTCTATATACATATTTTTTCTTCTTTTTTTTATATTAAATTTTTATCTTCAAATTTATTATATACTCTTTTTTAAATAATCCAAAATAAAAGGTTTTAAATTTCCGTTCATAACACCATCAACGTCTGAAGTTTCAAAATTTGTTCTATGGTCTTTAACCATTGTGTATGGGCAAAATACATAAGACCTAATTTGACTACCCCACTCAATTTTTTTAATGTCGCCTTTTATTTCTTTTAAGTTCTTTTCACGCTCTTCTACTTTAAGAGCAATAAGTTTACTTTTTAAAACCTTAAAAGCCATTTCTCTATTTTGAATTTGACTTCTTTCATTTTGACAAGTAACAACTATTCCTGTTGGATAGTGAGTAATTCTTATAGCGCTATCAGTTTTATTAACGTGTTGACCACCAGCACCACTACTTCTGTATGTATCAACCCTAATATCATCAGGGTTAATTTCAACATCAACAGTTTCATCAATTTCAGGCATAACTTCTAAACTTGCAAAACTTGTGTGCCTGCGTTTGTTTGAATCAAATGGTGAAATTCTTACTAACCTATGAACACCCATTTCTGCTTTTAAATATCCATAAGCCTTATCACCTTCAACTAAAAAGGTTATGCTTTTTAAGCCTGCTTCGTCGCCATCTAAACTATCAATAACTTGAATTTTAAAATTATTTTTTTCGCAATACATACTATACATTCTGTATAACATACTTGCCCAGTCTTGAGCTTCAGTTCCACCAGCACCAGCGTGTAGAGTTAAAATTGCGTTGCAATTATCGTATTCTCCATTAAGAAGTGTAGAAAGTGTATTTTCTTCAATATACTCGCCAAAAGTTTTTAACTTATCGCAAAGTTCATTAAAACTAGGTTCATCATCTTCCATACTTAAAAGTTCAACTAAAAACTCAATGTCGCCTATATTTTTATCAATAGTTTCAACAACACTTATTTTTTGTTCTAACTCTTTAATTTTTTTACCATTTTGCTTAACTTTTTTTAAGTCGTTCCAAAAATCACTATCTTCTTGCTCTTTTTTAAGTAAATCTAAATCAGCCTTTAACTTTTGGTAGTCAAAGACACTCCTTTAAATAATTTGATTTATTTTTTATCTCGTTAAATTTTAAAACTTGTTCGTCAATTACCATAAAAAAATTTTTACCTTTTTTAATAGTTTAGCGCCACCAATATTTTTAGTTTAGTGACGCTATATTTTTTTTATTATTTACCACAACATTTTTTATATTTTAATCCACTACCACATGGACAAGGATCGTTACGACCTACTGTTTTGTTTGATTTAGCTTGAACAAATTTTTCATTTGTTTGAGCTTGTGGTCTATCTACTTTTTTAAGTTGTGGTGGTTGTTTAATTTTTACATTTAATAAGAAAGTACAAGTATCTTCCCTAATTTTTTCAATCATTTCATCAAATAGGTCAAAACCTGCTCTCTTATATTCAACTAATGGGTTTCTACCACCATAAGCTTGTAGACCAATTTCTTTTTTAAGAATTTCCATTGTGTCAATGTGTCCCATCCATAAAACATCAACAACACGAAGTAAGAAATATCTTTCAAATTTAGAAAAGTCAAAACCAAGTTCACTTGCTTCCTTAATTAAGTTTTCGTACCTAGCAATAACTCTTTCTAAAACTTTTGAATATACGTCTTGGACATCACACTCTTCAACAAAATCTTCAGTTACAACATTGCTACCTTTTTCAAAAAGTCTTACTTCTAACTCTTTATTAAGTTCTTCTAAATCCCAATCAAAATAAGGTTTATCATCGTCAAGACAGTTGTAAACAACTTTTTTAACAACTTCTGGGAACATATCTAAAACTTCTTGGTGAATATCAACACCTTCTAAAACTTTGTTTCTTTCAGCGTAGATAATTTCTCTCTGCTTACTCATAACATCGTCATACTCTAAAACAAACTTTCTTGAAGCGTAGTGTTGAGCTTCAATTTTCTTTTGAGCATTTTCAATTTGTTTTGATAAAATTCCTACCTTGAAAGAAGAATCTTCATCAACTTTTAAGAATTGAGCAAAACTTCTCATCTTATCGCCACCGAAAATTCTAACAAGGTCATCTTCCATACTAACATAAAAAACACTAGTACCTGGGTCACCTTGACGACCAGCACGACCACGCAACTGATTATCAATACGTCTGCTTTCGTGACGCTCTGTACCAATAATGTAAAGACCACCAAGTTCTTTAACTTGTTCTTTTTCTTTATCAGTTACTTCTTTATTTTTTGCAAGAGTTTCATAATATAACTCTTTAAGTTGTTTCATTTCATCACTTAAAGTTGTGGTATAACCTGAAACTAAATCAAGTTCGTTTGCGTTATAACCTTTATCTTTAAGTTGTTTTTTTGTTAAGAACTCAGCATTACCACCAAGTAAAATATCGGTACCACGACCAGCCATATTTGTTGCAATTGTTACAGAACCAATTCTACCTGCTTGAGCAACAATTTCAGATTCTTGTTCATGGTTTTTAGCGTTCAATACTGTGTGTCTAATTTTTTCACGTTTTAAAAGTTCACTTAACATTTCACTCTTTTCAACAGTTGCAGTACCTACTAATATTGGTCTGCCTGTTTCGTGAGCTTGTTTTATTTCTTTAACAACAGCCCTAAACTTTGCTTGTTCGTTTATAAAAATAACATCTGATAAGTCTTTTCTTTTAATTGGTAAGTTTGTTGGTATTGTTACAACGTCAAGATTGTAAATTCCGTTAAATTCGCTTTCTTCAGTTTTTGCAGTACCTGTCATACCACTAAGTTTGTTATATAACCTAAAGTAGTTTTGGAAAGTAATTGTTGCAAGTGTTTTATTTTCGTCTTTAATTTTAACACCTTCTTTAGCTTCAATAGCTTGGTGTAAACCTTCGTTGTATCTTCTACCAGGCATTAAACGACCAGTAAACTCGTCAACAATAATAATTTCATCATCTTTAACAATGTAGTTGTTATCTCTTTTCATAATAAAGTTTGCTTTTAAAGCATTGTTAATGTGATGGTTAAGTTCAATGTTATTAATATCTGATAAGTTATCAACTTTAAAAAATCTTTCAGCTTTTGTAATACCATCATCAGTAAGTCTAATTTGTTTTAACTTTTCATCAATTTCATAATCATCAGCAGTTAAACCTTTAGCAAACCTTTGAGCAGTATAGTATGTTTCGCTTGATTTAAAACCTTTACCAGAAATAATAAGTGGGGTTCTTGCTTCGTCAATTAAAATACTATCTACCTCGTCCACAATAACAAAGTTATGACCCCTTTGAACCTTTTGAGAAATATCTTGAACCATATTATCTCTTAAGTAGTCAAAACCAAGTTCGTTGTTTGTGCAGTAAGTAATATCACACTCGTAAGCTTCTTTCTTTTCTTGCTCACTCATATTTGAAAGGTTAACACCTACAGAAAGGCCTAAAAATTTATGAACTTTACCCATCCATTCAGCGTCACGCTTTGCAAGATATTCGTTAACAGTAACAACGTGAACACCTTTGCCTGTTAAAGCGTTTAAGTATGCAGGAAGAGTTGCTACTAAAGTTTTACCTTCACCAGTACGCATCTCAGCAATACGACCTTGGTGTAAAGCAATACCACCTAAAATTTGAACGTGGAAGTGCTTCATACCTAAAACACGTTTACTTGCTTCTCTAACAACAGCATAAGCATCTGGTAAAATATCGTTTAATGTTTCACCATTAGAAAGCCTTTCTTTTAACTTTTTAGTTGTTTTCATAAGCTCTAAATCAGTTTTAGCTGAATATACTTCATCTAACTCTTCAACTTTTTGAGCAATCTTTTCTAATTTCTTAATACTTCTTGAATTATCTGAACCAAAAATTGCAGAAAATAAACCCATAATTAATATAATTCTCCTAATGAAAATCATTTTACTACATTACAACCAAAAATAAAAGTTTTTTTTTAATTTTGACAAAAACACCATAAAAAAAGCCAAAAACATTGTCTTTTTATATGTTTTTAGCTTTATTTTTTATTGTTTAAATATTTTCTAATTTAGTGTGACAAAAAGTTAAACCATAAACACTTTTTGCACCTTTGTTTTTTAATACCTTTGAAATTTCATCTAAGGTTGCGCCCGTTGTAATAATATCATCTATTACTAAAATTGTTTTACCTTTAATTAAACTGCTATCTGCTACTTCAAAAGCGTTTAGTAAATTTTCAGCCCTTTCATTTTTATTTAAGTTAGTTAGTGTAGGTGTTGCCTTTACCCTTTTAAGAACACTTGAATTATGCTCAATGTTCAGTTTGCTAGAAATTTTTAAACTTAGTATCTCGGCTTGATTAAATCCCCTGCTTTTAAACCTTTCTTTGCTAAGTGGTACGGGTAAAATTAAATCAATTTTATTTAAAATATCACTGCTTTTTATTTTGTTTAACATAAAAACACTAATACAATCAGCAATATATTTTTGACCAGAATATTTAAATTTATAAACTAAATTTTTAGCAACTCCGTCATAAACTAAACTAGAAATTACCCTATCGAAATTTCTAACTTTATCTTTACAGTTTCTACAATAATCAGTAAAGTCGTTTAAATCTTCACTACACTTTTTACAAGGATGTTTTATATACCTTAAACTTGCTAAACATTTGTTACATAAAAAATAATCATTGCTAACTTTTAACTCATCAGAACAACAATGACAAGAATAATTTTTAGGATAAATTTCATCTAGCAAATTTTGTTTTAAATTGGTAAATAATTTTAAAAATTTTTCTTTCATAATTAACTATATAAATTTTCAGTTTTTACCTTTTGAAGTTTTAATAACTCTTCAAGCATGCTATAACGCTTTGCTGTAAAGTTGTTATAAATCATACGAGCAATATTCTTTTTAGGACCTACTAAAACAACTAATTTTTTAGCCCTAGTAACTGCTGTATATAAAAGGTTACGAGTTATAATTTGGTTTGAACCTGCCACAACAGGAATTACAACAGCATCAAACTCACTACCCTGACTTTTGTGAATGGTTGTTGCGTAACATATTTGAAGTTCAAGCGCTTCAGTTTTAGAATATGTGCAAACTCTATCATCATCAAAAACAACTTTAGTTTCGCCTGTTTGATAGTCAATGCTTTCAATTCTACCCATATCACCATTAAAAACACCTTTACCAATTTCAAACATATCGCCACTTTCTTTTGACCACTCAAGGTCATAGTTGTTAACTGTTTGCATAACCTTGTCGCCTTCTCTAAAGAACCTAGTTTCAAAATTAAGTTCTATTTTTCTAAGACTGCTTGGGTTAATAAGTTCTTGAAGTTTTCTATTTAAATTTTCTACACCACAAACACCTGACTTCATAGCACATAAAACTTGAATTTCGCTTGGTTCACATTGTAAATATTTTGGCAACCTACTGCTTGCAAGTTCTACTACGCAATCAAACATATCAGAAGTTTCTGTTCTACACTCGTAAAAGAAGTCACGACTTTTGTTTGATAAGTCGGGCATTTTACCATCATTAATTAAGTGAGCATTGCTTACAATTAAACTTTTATCGTCTTGTCTATAAATTTGTGAAAGTTTAACGCAATCAACTACCTTACTACCAATTAAATCGTGTAAAACGTTGCCTGCGCCTACACTAGGTAATTGGTCTTTATCACCTACTAAAATTAATTTACAAGTATTAGGTAACGCTTTTAAAAGACTATAGAATAATGAAACATCTACCATTGACATCTCGTCAACAATAACAACATCAGCAATAAGTTTGTTTTTTTCGTTGTAATTAAAGAAAGAACTATCGCCTTCTTTAAAACTAACTTCTAAAGCCCTGTGAATTGTACTTGCTTTATGAGAACAAGCTTCGCTTAACCTTTTTGAAGCCCTACCTGTAGGAGCAAGTAAAAATATTTTATTTGAATACTTTTTAAGTGCTTGCAAAATACATTTAACAATAGTTGTTTTACCAGTACCAGGTCCACCAGTAATAATACTTACTTGACCATTTACAGCTGTTTTAATTGCATCTTTTTGGTCTGGGTGAAGTGTAATTTTATTAAGCCTTTCATATTCAGCAATTTCTACATCAACATCAATACCAATTTCGGTTTTAGAAATATTTAAAAGATTAAGTTTACTAGCAATACTACTTTCCATAATATAAAATCTTTTTAAACAAATACACTCTACATCTTTATATGTAAAAGTTTTTATATTATTTTCAATTTCTAACCTTTCAACTTCAATTTCAAAAATTTCACTAAATCTATCTTTATCTAAATTCAAAATTTTTAAAGTTTGTTCAAATAAAAGTTCTTTTGGTAAATATGTATTACCACTTTTTTCACTGCTTTCTTTTAATACGTGAACAACACCTGCCCTAACCCTAAAGTTTGAGTAAAAATCAATACCCATTTTAGTAGCAATTCTGTCAGCAGTTAAAAATCCAATACCGTCAATATCTTCAACTAATAAATATGGATTATCCGAAACAATATCAACTGTTTTATCTTTATAAAAATTAAAAATTTTAACAGCAAGGTTTGTTGAAATATCATAACCTTGTAAAAAAATAACAGCATCTTGCATTTTGCGAATATCAGTATAATATTGACCAATATCTAAAGCCTTTTTAGTACTTATACCCCTAACTTCGCTTAACCTTTGTGGAGCATACTCTAAAATATTTAAAGTATCTTCTTTAAACTTATTTACAATACTTTCAGCAGTAACAGGACCAATACCTTTAATAAGTCCACTTGCTAAATATTTTTTTATACTTTCTAAACTTTTAGGTTTTAAAACTTCAATGGTGGAAAATGCAAACTGCTCGCCAAACTTGTTGTTTTTTACAAACTGACCTTCAAGTTCTACATCTTCGCCAACATTAACACTTAAACATTTACCCACGCAAGTTAGTAGTGAACCATTGTAGTCAATATTTAAAACTGTGTAACCATTATCGCTGTTTTTAAAAATTATATCTTCTACACATCCCGAAATTTTCATACAAATAGTTTAACTTGTTTAAAAAAAACACGCAACCTTTTTTATTATTGAGAATATTGTTAAATTAAACAAAAAAAACTATTAAGATTAAACTCAATAGTTTTTGTTTTGTTTTTATAAAATTATTTTGTTATTTCGCTAACAGGTGTTTGAAAACCAATACTTTCTATTGCCCTAGAGCAAGAATCATACATAAGTAAACAATCATTATAACTTAACTCACTTTCTTCGCCTTGCTCGTTTACAGTAAAACCAGTATAAGTTTTTATAGGCCCTAACAACTCGCCTGTTCGATCATCATTTTTAATAAATGTGGCTTGACCTACACTAAAAAATTCGCCATCTTTTTCATAACAAATATTTTTAACGTTTGCTAAATAATTTTCATTAAAAAATTTGCTTTCTACTAAATATTTTGTTGTTTCACCACTTGTGTTTTGACTAACAAAAACATTAGTTGCTTCACCACCACTTGCAGATATATGATAAAAACCAGTTTCAAAAAAATCAGCAACTATATTATCATAGTCGCTTTTTAAAACTTGTGGATAAACTTGATTGCCAAAATATTTATCTAAAACGTTCATAAGCAAGTAATTAGTTTTTTTTATCTCCTAATATAATTTTAACATATTTTACACTTTGTTTCAATAGTTAATAAATAAAAAAAGTAGTTCTCCCACGGGCTAAAGATTAACTCGCCCATTTAATTGCTTTTGCAACCGAACTACTCAATAAATATAAACAACCCCCGTGCTGTGTTTCCACAAGAAAAGGTGCCCAAGGGCTCGGTTGTTTATATATTTATTATAAATTACTTAATATAAAAAATCAAGAACAAAAAAACACCCTAACTTTTAAGGTGTTTTTTAATGCTATTCATTTAATAAAATATCACAAACTTCTTGCCAAGATTTTACTCTTCTTACCCCACGAGCTTTAAGTTCTTCTTCAGTTTTTTCTTTATTATGGTAACTATCAAACAAAAACTTTTGTTCAATGTCGCCTTTTAAATTGCTAAAGTAATCGTCAATAATAACGTCACCTTTAACAAGTTGTTTTGAAGAAGTAAAAATAAATTTCTTAGGATCTAAAAATGGTAAGTTTTTAATTAAATATTCATATTTTGAAGAAAATAATCTTGCAGAACTTTTTGGACTATTTAACATAACGCAAGAAGAACAAACATATATATCATACTTTTTACTTAGTTTTTTTAATGCTTCTTTTGCTCCATCAATTAAAGGTAATTTTTCATAAGGGTCTGTTTCAAAAAACGAAGCAAAAAATTCTTTTCTTCTATCTTCTGGAACAATACTATCAATTAAATATTCTTTAAATTGTTCAATTTTATAATCAGTTCCTAAAAAGTCATTAACTTTTTTTAAAAAAACTGATTGGCAAATAGTATCATCAAAATCTACTAAAAGTATTTTCTTTTGTTCTGCCATATTTTTTTCCTTTAAAACTAAATTTCAAAAGTTTTGCCTGTTAAAATTTTATAAACTCTGCCTGAAGCATAGTAAGGGTTTTTAACAAACACACGGTGGTCGCAAAATTTTGCATAAGTTCTTTCATCTTTTGCAATTTCAAGTCTTTGTTTAATTTCTGCTTTACTTGCACCCCTTTTGATAAGTCTGCGCCTAACAATTGTTTCGTCAGCATTTAAGAAAAATGAGTGTGTTTCATTTTTTTGGAAGAATTCTCTTTCCTTTAAAGTAGAAGCTGTAACTGGATCCATAACAATAATACAGTTACATTTTTCTAAAATAGAAAGAACTTCTGAATAAAGAGTTCCGTACATATAACCATTAGGGAATGTGTTATATTCTAAAAACTCATTATTTTCTACTTTCTTTTTAAAATCTTCTTCAGTGATAAAGTAATAATCTTTACCATCTTCTTCATGCTCTCTTTTTGGCCTTGTTGTGCATGAAACAGTTTCCCTAAACTCTTCGCTTAGGTTTTGACACAAGAATTGTGAAATTGTGGTTTTACCTACACCACCAGGTCCTGTAATAATAACAATTTTATGTTTTGCCATAAAAATTTTTCTCCTTTAGTTATAAAAAATGTATTTTTGTTTTTACACGTTTTATTTTTTGTTTTTATCTTTACGGCAATTACCCTTGCCTTTTCCTTCGCCTGTACATTTGTGATTTTTATCTTTGCCTTTGCCACAGCACTCGTGGTCTTTACTATGTTTATGTTCGCCACAGCACTCGTGATGTTCATCATGGTTATGACCACAGTCACAATGATCTTCGCCACAGCAACAATCATCTTCTTCATCTTCACAACCACAAGCACAATGATGTTCGTGTTCGTGTTCGTGTTCGTGACAACCACAATCGCAGTCATCATCACAATCGTCGTCGCAATCACAGTCATCATCTTCGCAACCACAGTCGCAGTGATGGTGATGGTCGTGTTCGCAACCACAGTCACATTCGTCATCGTCGCAATTTTCATAAATGCAATCTTGGTGACAGTTAGCACAGTCGTGTGAACAAGCGTCGTAATATTCAAGTTCTTCAGGTGTTGCATAAACATTAATATCTAAATAAACAATTTTATGTTCTGGATATTTTTGGTTTAATACTTCATCTTCATCAACGTATGGTAAACTTTTGCCAAAAACAACAAGTTCTTCAACTTCATCATCAAGCATATCTTGAAGCATTTCAACTATTTCGTTTTCATCTGCAATATCTTCAACTTCAGCAAATTCAAAACCAGGTAAAAAACCTTCAAAAACTTTTTTGCCATTTTTTTCAGTTTGTTTAATAAGTCCTGGAAAAGCAGCAACCATTAAAGTTCTTTTTACAAGTTCATGGTTTTGAATAATATCACCAAATTCTTCAGGTTTAGTATCTTTCTTTTTTGCCATAACAAAAACCTACCTTTTTTTATTTTTAATTTTAATAATTATATCAAATTAAATTAAAAACTAAAATGTTTTTTTTAGTAATTTGCTTAATTATAAAGTTTTTATACTTTTTTAGTTTGTTTTTTTATAAAAAAATCAAAATAAAAATTTGTAATAAAAAAACTAAGCATAGTTAAATAAACTAATGCTTAGTTTTAGTTTTTTAAAAAAATTATTCTCCTCTAAAAGTAAGAATTGCCATATTTCTTGCTCTTTTAATAGCAGTTGTGATAGCTCTTTGGTGCATAGCACAAGTACCAGTTTGACGGCGAGAAACGATTTTGCCTTTTTCTGTTACAAATCTTTTTAAAGTATTAACATCTTTATAGTCAATAACTTTTGATTTATCAGCGCAGAAAACACAAACTTTTTTCTTTGCAACTCTTTTAGGTCTTTTAGCAAATTTTTCTTCTGAAACTTCTTTATTTACTTCAGACATTGTATTTCTCCTTTATATTTTTAAAAATTAAAATGGAAGAGAATCATCTTCGATTGGTTGAAGTTCAGTTGCATCGCTATCAGTATCAGTGTTGTTAACACCCATATTGTCTGTACTATTTTTTGTACTTAAGAATTCAACTTCTTCAGCAACAACTTCAGTAACATATCTCTTTGAGCCGTCTTGTGCGTCATAACTTCTTGTTTGAAGTGAACCAATAACACAAGCTTTGCTACCTTTCTTTAAATATTTGTGGCAGTTATCTGCTTGAACACGCCATACAACAATGTTAATAAATTCAGCATCTCTTTCACCAGCATTTGCAAATCTTTTTGGAACTGCAAGTGTGAATCTGCAATAATTAATACCACTGTTTGTTGTTGATAGTTCTGGATCTTTTGTTAAATTACCAATTAAAATAACTTTATTCATATTCTCTCCTTTAGAAAGTTTTTAAAATTAACTTTCCCTTTACCTTAAACTAAAGTCTTAAACTTTAGCCCTGTTTTTTTTATTTTTTAAGAAAAATTACTTTTTAACAATAATATGTCTTAAAATGTTTTCTGTAATAAGCATAAGTTTGCCCATTGCAATACTTGTTTCAGCTGGTGCATTGTAAGTCATAAGAACATAATGTCCTTCTTTTTTAAACTTAATTGGGTATGCAAGTTGTTTTAAACCCCATTTGTCAATACCAGCAATTTGACCACCATTTGATTCAACATAAGCTTTGAATTTTTCGATGGTTGCATCTCTTTCTTCATCAGAAATACTTGGAGAAAGAATATACAATACTTCATAATTTGCCATATCTTTTTTTTGCCTCCTTTTGGACTTATTCGGCTGTTTTTTTTACTAAAACAGCAAGAAGGAATAAATTGTTTGAACATAAAAAAAATTAATTTGCATCAAGTTTTTATACATATCAAAAAATTATTCTATGATAATATAGCAAACTTTCAAAAAAAAATCAAGGTTTTTTATTCCTTGATTATTTAGCATTATTATACAAATAAATATTAATAACTTTGAACAAACTGAATGTTGTATTCAAAATTAACATTTTTTATAAATTCTTCTGGGTTTTTAAGTGTTTTTAAATATGCTTTTAACTCTTTATTTCTTGTTTTTAAAAACCAAGCATAACAGTCTATAACATCGTAATTGTTTTCTTTAAAATTATTTTCAGCACTTCTTAAACTTTTTAAAACTTCTTCTCGCATTTTACTTATTAATTTTGGAGAAAAATCTTCTTGTAAAACAGCATAATCTTTTTGTGTTAAATTCTGTGATATAACTTCACCTGTTCTTACATAGAGTTTTAAGTTTATTTTGTAGTAAGGTTTACCATCTTTAAAATACGCTTGAGTTGAGTAAAGTTTGTTTAACACATTAAATAAAATATCAGCGTTTTTTAAATGTCCTTCTGAATAATTTTTAACAGTAAAATTATCACGTTTAACTTTAGGGTTAAATAGATTTAAATTATCGCTTTCTTCTTCATTTAAGGTAAGTAATTTTTTAGCATTTTTAATTATTAAAAGTTTACCTTTATTTTCTAGTTCTTTTGGTTCTTGACTATTTGAATTACTACTTGAACTTTGTGAACCTGAAGTACTCTCGCTACTACCCGATTCATTACCCGAAGAACTTGAAGAGTTATCTTTTATTGAAACAGAATTAATAAAAATACATTTAACTGGGCTAAAATATGAACCATAATAATCGCCCACTGTTTTTAAATCGTGAAAATCTTCTAGTTCATTATTTGAATAATTATTATTTAAAAAAGAATATAATTCGCTATCTAGTTTACTAGACATAGAAAGCAAGTCTTTTGCGCTATCAGGAGTATTAATTAAAATTATGTTGTTGGTGTTAGTTTTTCTTCTAATAAAAAAATCTAATAAACTTGTAAAATTTTCTTCACACGCGCTATCATTAAACGCCAAGAATTTACAGTGAGCAAAACCCGAAAGTTTACCTAATTGTAGTTTTATTTTTTCAATAGCACTACCTACACTCTCCCCTTTTTCACTTACTATTTTAAGACCTTCTGGACTATTTGAAGTATTTGGTATTATGTATTGTAATGATACTTCGTATTCGTTATTGTTTTTATCAATTCCTATTGCTGTTACAATACTTTCTGTTTGACTTTGCTCAGACAAACCTATTGTTTGTGGTACTAACCATAAAGCAAGCAAAATTAATATAAGCATTATTTTATTTTTCCAAATATATTTCAGCATTTTTACTCCTTTTTAATTTAAACGAAAATATAAAAATTAAAATAGGCAACAAGTATTGTGGAACAACAACAAAATAACACATTACATTTTGAGCAAATAAAATACCACTATAAATATCAAAGTTTGATAGTAAACTTAAAACAAAAACAGCCAATAAAATTATACTTATTGCTAGTATTTGATTTTTTTTAAAAAAGGTTTGCCTAAAACAATAAAAAGCACCTAAAGCATTAAAAGTAAAATATAAAAATAAAGCAATATCCCATATTAAAATTAATATCCAATCAAAACTACCAATATCAGAAGCCGAATGTATAATTTGCAACATATCTGAAATAGCGTTTGAGTGACAAACTGCATTATAATTAAAAACAGCATAAGTAATAGCGATAAAAATAGTAAGAATAAAAATAGAAATAATAACACTAAGCAGAATTTTTAAGTTCTGTTTTTTTTCTTGTTTTACATTACCAAAAAAAACAATAAAAATAACATAATCGCCAAACCAAAAAGAATATTTAAAAATAGTTGGAATATTTGAAAAAAAACCATTTTCTAAAACGGGCAAAAGGTTAGCAAAATCTGATTTTAAAAGACCTACCCCAAACGAAAGTAAAAAACCAGCTATAACAACAGGAACAAAAATTTCAGCTAACCTTGCAGCAGCATTAACCCCAAATTTTGACACATATAAAACTGTAATTAAAATAGGCAAACTAAAAGTTATCCAATTTAAATTTGTATATAAATTTTCGTTTAAATAGTTAAAGTTTGATTGAAATACAGCCCAACATTTTGCAAAGAAAAAAACAAAAAAAATAAAAGTAATTATTTTTGAAATAACCTTTCCAAAAATTTTTTGCAACATTTCAACAAATGACATATTTGGATATTTGTTGAACAACGTTAATAAAACAATTAATACAACAAAATCAAAAAGCAAAAACAACAATACAAACAAATAAGCATCTCTGCCAATATCTTTTGATAAAAGTGAAGGTAAATAAAGAACTTTTAAAGTAATCATACTAACAATAAAAATAAAAATTAGTTGTCTAACTGTAACCAGTTTATTTGATTTATCCATTTTTATTTTCTCCTTACTTTTTCACTTTTATTAGTTACATTATTTTTGTTAGTTTTAATTTTTTGATTATTGCTGTTTTCTTTAAATACTTGACGAACTTTATTTTTATTAAAAATGCTTTCTGGTCTTGTAGTCATTGCTTTTATGTTGTCTTTAAACAATCCATCTTTTTGGTCGTTTAAAATATATGGGGCGTATGGTGCTAAGTAAGGAGTGTTGTAACTATCAAAATTTGCCAGGTAAGCAAACAAAAACATTCCCCCGAGAATTATTCCGTGCGAACCCAAAACGCCGCCTAAAAAGGTAAATATCAGCCTTAAAAGAGATATTTGCGAACTTTGATTAGGAATTATGTATATTGTAATTGCAGACATTGCAACTATCATAACTCCAGGTGGACTAACAAGCCCAGCCTTAACGGCAGTATCACCTAAAATTAAAGCACCGACAATAGAAACTGCTATACCCAAATATTTAGGCATTCGAATACTTGCTTCAAATAAAATTTCAAAAAGTATAATAATAAAAAATATTTCTAAAAAAGGATTTAATGGTAAGTTTTGAGTAGAGTTAACAATGGTAACTAAAAATTTAAGTGGTAGAACTTTATAGTGATATAATAATAGTGATATGTACAACCCAGGTAATAATATTGATAAACCCATAGCAACAACTCTAAGTATTCTTAAAGAACTTGCTCGTTGTGGTTGAGAGTAATAATCATTACTACTTTGAAAGTCTTCAAAAAAAATAAAAGGAATTGTAATAGCTATAGGCGAACCATCTACTAAAATAAGTACCCTACCTTCTAACATTTTTGCACAAGCAATATCGGGTTTTTCACACGTACCTACTTGCCTAAATATAGAGTTCGGTTTGTTTTCTAGTAACGTGCCTATATAGTAACTATCTAAAACTGCGTCAATGTCTATTTTATTTATTTTATTTTTAATTTCTTCTACAACCGAAAAATCAACTAAGTCTGTTAAATATAGTAGTTTAACTGCTGTTTGAGTTTGCTTACCTACAGTTAAATCTTCTATTTTTAGTTTTTTGCTGACAATTCTTTTTCGTATTAAACTTACATTTGTTTTAATACTTTCATTAAACCCTTCACGTGGGCCAGTTATAACTGTTGATGTTGGTGGTTCTGTTATTGCCCTACTTTCAAAACTTAACACATTAAAAGCAAGAGCTTTATCTTCATTATCTAAAAATAATATAGCGTGACCTTTTAAAAGTTTTTCATTGATTTCGTTATTTTCAATAATGCTGCAATTACTAAAAGATACCCCTTTATTTTTAATATCTTCTAAACTTAAAGTATTAGATTTATATTTATGCAAAGGACTTATAATATTCAAATTAATTTCTTCAATGTTTACAATCTCGTCAATAAAAACAATAAAAATGTTTGTATTATTTTTTTTAATTTGACGAATAATTACATCTTCATTATTACAAAATTCCTTTTTAATTTTTTGTGCTTTATAACTTGCTAAATTATTTTTATTAACCATAAAATTAGTATGTAAAATATGTAAAACTATTATGCTTAAACAATTTATTTATTTTTTATTTTGAAATATTTTTTAATTTATTTTTAAGTAAAAAAATACAAAAAAAATTAATTAAAAATTTTTAAAAAAATATTTGTTTTTTTAGTTGACAATACGCCTAAACTTAGGCATAATAACAAAGTTTTTTGTCGAAAGTTGTTAAAAAACTATCGATTTAACATTATTATATTAAAAAAAATAAACAAGAGTTTTGTTAAAAATCTCTTGGTTTTTTGTTATATAAATTGTGGATAAGTGGATAACTTTTGTGTATAAATGGGTTTTTATGCACTTTTTTGATTAAAAATTCACTATTTTTATATTTATAAAAAATTATGAATATTTATAATTGTTGTTGATAAGTAGATAAAAACTTTTTTTAATTTTT
>JAFWWV010000057.1 GCA_017523305.1 Clostridia bacterium | reverse complement strand
CTTTTGCTATCATAACTTTTGACAAGGTGGACATAATCATTGTGTTAACACCTTTGTTTTGAAATTCTGGTCTAATAGCAATTAAACCTAAGTCTACATTTTTAGGTTTATTAATTTGCCTTAACATTCTAAAAATACCAAAAGGTAAAAGTTTTCCTTTACTTTTATTAACCGATTCTGACAATGAAGGAAAAACTAAACCAAAAGCAATTAATGTTCCTGTTTTATCAACAATACCTAAAATAAATTCTTTTTTTAATATTAATGTAAATTGTTCAATTACAGCTTTTTTAACTTTATCTGAAAAAGGAACAACCCCATATAAAGAACCATATGCAGCATCTAATGTATCAAAAAATTGGTCTTTATATTTTGCAATAAAACTTTTTACACTTCTTGGTTTAACTACTTTTAATTCATACCTTTTAGCAACAACATCTGCTACCCTTTCTACTCTTTCATTTGGTTCTTTTGGAATGGCTATTCTATACTCTACCCAATCAACTTCTTTTTCAAAGCCATATTTTTCAATTAAATCTGCATAATATGGATAGTTATATTGTTCTTCAAATGTTGATTTATATTCAAAACCTTCGATTAAAAGGCCTTCTCTATCAAGGTCATTATATCCCATTGGGCCATGAACAATATCCATACCTTGTTCTTTTGCCCAGTTTTCTACTGTAGAAAATAAAGCCTGAGAAACTCTTTCATCATTTATACAATCAAATCTTGAAAATCTTACTCTTTTTTCATTAACTTTTTCGTTATATAACTTTTGAACAATAGCAGCAATTCTTCCAATAACTTTTTTGTTTTCATAAGCTAAAAAGCATTTTACAATACAATCTTCATATGATTCATTTTTCTTTTCATCAAACTTATTAACTTCGTCTAAATCTAAAAGTGGTACATAGTTTTTGTTACCCTTATATAATTTATGTGGAAAAGTTACAAACTTTTTTATTTCTCTTTTTGTTTTTACTTCTTTTACTTCTATCATTAAAAATACCTTTTAGCAAAATAATACTTTTTTAGTATATATTTTTTTAATAAAATTTGCAACTATATATTTATTTGCTGACCTATAAAAATCGTTTTAAGGTTATTACTTTTAATTAGATCTTCTTTATTTTTATTATATTTTAAACAAATAGATTCTATAGTTTCACCAGGTTTTACTATATGTATCTTATTTTTTTTACAGATAAAGAAAATGTTTTTCTCTTTGTTGCCAACATTTTCTTCAAATAAAATATCATTTATTGATAGTTCATTTTGTAGTAAAAAAGATTTAATATCATTATTTTTTGATAAAATAATTAATTCTTTATCAAAATAATCTTTTAAAAATTTAATATTATTTATCATTTAAAATCCTTTTATTGCATTACTTTAAGGTATTTATAATAAATATATATTACAAAAAGTTGTTTTTTGATTTTATCTACAATTTTAGATAAAAAATATATTTTATTTTAAATAGGGAGAAACATTAATTGAAAAAACTTTTTAAGGCAATTGCAATATTAACTTCTTTTTCTGTATTAACTAGAGCTTTGGGCTTTTTATTTAGAATTTTTTTATCACGATTAATAGGTGCTGAAGGACTAGGTGTTTATCAAATTTCCTTTTCTGTTTATATGGTTTTAGAAACTTTTGTTTCAAGTGGTTTACCTTTAATAGTTAGCAAAATGACTTCAGCAATTAATAGTTCTAAAGAAAATAAATCTAAAGAATTTGCTTTAGTAACAGCAGCATTAATAATTGGAATACTTACTTCTATTTGCTTGTGTTTAGTTGTTTTAATATTTAGAAATCTTTTTGGATTATTATTTACCGATAAAAGATGTTTAAATATATTAATCACTTTATTACCTGCCCTTGTATTTTCAAGCGTTTATAGTATTTTACGTGGAAATATTTGGGGTCGTAGGAAATATTTTTTAGTCAGTCTTACTGAATTTTTAGAACAATTAATTAGAGTTATTGTTTGTGTAATTTTAGTTGCAATTTTTTATTCAACTTTTGACGGAGCATTAACAGCCAGTTTATCTTTTGTAATTTCTTGCTTTATTGCTTCTTTATTAGTTTTGACCTTTTATTTAAAAACTGGTGGAAGATTTAGTAAACCTAAAAAACAACAATTTAAAGATTTAACAAAAAGTTCTTTGCCTATATCTCTAGTTAAAGTTGTTTCAAGTTTATTAATGCCTATTATTTCTATAATAATTCCTATTAAACTTGTTTCAATTGGTTACACTAACGAGCAAGCCTTAAGCATATTCGGGGTTGCTATGGGTATGACTTTCCCACTTTTATATATTCCGTCAACATTAGTGGGTTCTCTTTCTATGACACTAATTCCTGATTTATCTTCAGCTTATCAGCAAAAAAATTTTACTGAAATAAAAAGCAAGATAAATTTTTCAGTAAAGTTTTGTCTTTTTGTTTCCTTTTTGTTTATTCCTATATTTTATTCATTAGGAGTTCCAATTGGACAATTTTTATATAACAACGTTCAATCTGGTCACTTTCTCTCCTATTCTTCTTTATTAATAATACCAATATGCTTAAGTGGAATAACGGTTTCATGTTTAAATGCCTTAAATTTAGAAATTAAAGGTTTTATCAATTATGTATTTGGTGCAATATTTTTAATTATTTGTATTTTATTTTTCACTAATTTTCTAGGCGTTTTATCTCTTGTTTGGGGTATGGGCTTATGTTTAGGAACAGCGAGTTTGTTAAATATTAAAATGTTAAATAAAAAACTAAACGAAAACTTTTTTAATTTCTCCTATTTATTAAAATTAATATTATGTTCTATTCCTAGTATTTTAATGTCAAAATGGGTTTACTCTATTTTATATAGGTTTTGTTCGCTAATTATCAGTTTAGGTTGTTCAATTATCATAGCAGAATTGTTTTTTATAACTTTTGCTTATTTATTTAAATTGTTTAACTTTTCTTTTTTAGAAATGAAAAAAAATAAAAAAAGAATTAATATTTTAAAAACAAAAGAAAGTAAATAAAATGCATAAAAGATAATTAAATAAAAAAACTAATTATATATGATAACTTTAATTTTAAGATCAATTATTGTATATTGTATTGTTTTATTTGCAGTAAGAATTATGGGTAAAAGACAAATTGGCGACATGCAACCTTTTGAACTTGTTATTACATTAATAATTGCAGACTTAGCTTGCATACCAATGTCAGATACAACAATTCCTATTGTTTTTGGAATAATACCATTATTTACACTGGTTATACTTCACCACTTTTTTACTTTTTTAAATAGAAAAAGTATTTTATTTAGAAAAATTGTAAACGGAAAACCCATTATAATTATCGATAAAAACGGAATAAACTACCCTGCTTTAAAAAAACTTAATATGACTTTAAATGATTTAACTGAAAGTTTAAGAATTGCTCAGTGTTTTAATATAAGTGATGTTGCTTATGCTATTGTAGAAACAAATGGAAATATAAGTGTTTTATTAAAAAACTCTGCACAACCTGTAAGCAACGAAAGTATGAACATTAAAAGTGAAAAAGATAGTTTAAATATTATTTTAATAAATGATGGAAAACTATTAATTGAAAACTTAATCTATTTAAAGTTAGATAATGCTTTTATAAACAAAATATTAAAAGATGAGAAAATAAAAAATATAAAAGATGTTTTAATTATGACCATTGATAAAAATGGAAATATTTATTTACAAGAAAAATTTAAACCTTACAAAACATTAAAGAAAAAATTGGAGTTAAAAATAGAATGAAGCGTTTAATTTCAATATTGATTTTATTAATAATAATTATAGGAATTGCTATTACTGAAGAATTATTTATTCATAACTTTATTACAAATTTAACAACTAAAGCAGAAATTGTTTCTGTAAAAATTGAAAATAATAAAGAAAACCTAAATAATGAAAACTTAACAAAAACTTATGGTGAATTAAAAGAGTTTTGGAAAAAATCAAAAATAGGTTTATGCTATTTTACTAATTATGAAAAAATAAAAACAGTAGACGAAAGTTTTGTTAAACTATCTACTGCTTTAAAAAATAATGATTTATCGCTTGCTACTGAAAATATTGCTGTAATAAAAGAATATGGAGATTTTTTTCACTATATGATGGGTTTTAATTTAAATAATTTGTTTTAAAAGAAAAAAAACAACCTTTTATAATAAAGATTGTTTTTTTTATGAATAAATAAATAATACTATTAAAAATTCAAGACCTATAACAAAAAGTAAACAATAGAATAATTTTGATGTTAAAATTCTTCCCAACAAATTTCTACGTTTAGGTTTTCTCCTTTCGGTATTTTTAAAATACCTCATAGACATTTGTTGTTCATAGTTTTTTCTCGACAGTCTTTTTTCTTCTTGCTTTTCTTTTCTAATAAAGCTATCTTCTCTTCTCAACTGACTTCTTGTTGGTTTTGAGTTTATATTATGTCTTATATCATAATCTCTTCTTTTTTCTGGATCTTTTAAAATAGAATATGCTTCGTTAATTACTGCTGTATAACGCTCAGCATAAATCTTATCACCCTTGTAAACATCAGGATGATATTTTGAAACCAATTCCATAAAAGCCTTTCTTATTTGATCTTGTGAGGCGTTTGTACGTACTCTTAGTACTTCATAAAAGTTCTTCACGACTTAATTATACATTTTTTGTATAAAATTTGCAATTACTTTTATTACATAACTTTATTTAAAAATAAAAAGTATTTTAATTAAAAATTCGTTTCAAAAACATACCAGTTTTGCTTTCTTTTACTTTTGCAACTTCTTCAGGGGTTCCCATTGCTACAATTTCACCACCTTTATCACCACCTTCTGGACCTAAATCAATGATAAAATCTGCAACTTTAATAACATCTAAATTATGTTCAATAACTACAACAGAATTACCTTTTTGAACAAGATTTTGTAAAATTGTAATTAATTTTTTTATGTCATATGAGTGCAAGCCTGTGGTTGGTTCGTCTAAAATATATAAAGTTTTTCCTGTACTACGCTTACAAAGTTCGGCTGCAAGTTTTACACGTTGAGCTTCACCACCACTTAAAGTTGTTGCACTTTGACCAAGTTTTATATATCCAAGACCTACATCATATAAACTTTGAATTTTATTTTTAATGCTTGGAATAGAGTCAAAGAAAGTTAAAGCTTCTTCAACCGTCATATCTAAAACATCACTGATACTTTTACCTTTATATTTTACTTGTAAAGTTTCTTTATTATATCTTTTACCTTTACACTCTGAACAAGTAACATACACGTCTGGCAAGAAATACATTTCTACTTTTTTCTCACCATCACCTTCGCAAGCTTCACATCTTCCACCCTTTATGTTAAAGCTAAATCTTCCACTTGTATAGCCCCTTTCCTTTGCTTCTTTTGTACTTGCAAATAAATCTCTTATTAAAGTAAACAAACCAATATAAGTTGCTGGGTTACTTCTTGGGGTTCTTCCTATTGGAGATTGGTCTATATTTATTATTTTATCTATGTTTTCTGCACCATTTACAGCCTTATATTTGCCTTCTGGCAAAGAAGTTTTGTTAATTTGATTAGATAGTGCTGGAAATAAAACTTCGTTTACAAGGCTACTTTTGCCACTACCTGAAAGACCTGTTACTAAAGTTAAAACACCTAAAGGAATTTTTACGTTAATTTTTTTAAGATTGTTTTGAGAAACACTTGTTAAGTTTATATATCCTTTTGGAGATAATCTTTTTGCAGGGACTTCTATTTTTTCTTTACCAGATAAAAATTTTCCTGTTAAAGACTTTTCGCTTTTTATTATATCTTCTAACGAACCTTGTGCTACAATTTCTCCACCTAATACACCAGCATAAGGTCCAATATCCACAATATGATCTGCACACTTTATTGTTTCTTCATCGTGTTCAACAACAATTAAAGTGTTACCTAAATCTCTTAATTTTTTAAGTGAAGCAAGTAATTTGTCATTATCGTATTGATGCAAACCAATACTTGGTTCATCTAGAATATATAAAACTCCAACTAAACCACTACCAATTTGAGTTGCAAGTCTTATTCTTTGTGCTTCACCACCACTTAAAGTTCTTGCTGTTCTGCTTAATGTTAAATAGTTTAAACCTACATCACATAAAAAAGTTAATCTTGCGTTAATTTCTTTTAAAATAGGTTGTGCAATAGCAAGTTCGCTTTCTTTAAATTTTAATTCTGACAAAAAGTTTTTTAAATCGTAAACACTCATTTCTGTTAAATCATAAATATTCTTTTTATTAATTAAAACAGATAATGCTTGTTGACTTAACCTTTTACCTTTACAAGTTTTACATTCAGTTTCTCTCATCAACTTGCTGATTTCTTGTTTTGAATACTCACTTTTTGTTTCAACAAATCTTCTTCTTAAATTTGGAATTAAACCTTCCCAACTACCTTTGTAGGTACCTGTAAATTTTGAATTTGAATAATCAAGGTCAAGTTCTTCGCCATTATTACCATATAAAAGAATATTAATAATATCTCTTGGTAAATCTTTTAAAGGAACGTCTAAACTAAAATTATATTTTTTAGATAAAGCATTCATATACATCTCACCAATAGAAGCAACTTCTATATTCCAGCCACATATTCTTAAAGCGCCTTGTCTTAATGTTTTTTCTGGGTGTTTCATTAATAAATTTTCATCAATATCAGTTGTAAAACCAAGACCTGCACACTCTGGACAAGCACCAAAAGGACTATTAAAACTAAATAATCTAGGTGAAATTTCTTCAAAAGAAAAACCACATTCACTGCAAGCATAACTATTATTAAATAAATGTTCTTCCCCTTCGATATTTGCCTTTACTAAACCTTTAGACATTTTTAAAGCAGTTTCGATACTTTGATTTAGCCTACTTCTGTTTTCTTCTTTAATTTTTAACCTATCAATAACAACACTTATATCGTGTTTAAAGTTTTTGTCAAGTTTAATTTCTTCGCTTAAATCACGAATTTCTCCGTCAACTTCTACCCTTGCATAACCATCTTTTTGTAAATCTTCAAATAATTTTTGAAAACTTCCTTTTTGTCCACGAACAACTGGAGCAATTAAAATAAGTTTGCTATCTGGAGTAAAACTCATAATATTATCAACAATATTTTCAATAGTCATTGTTTTTATAGGTTTTTTACAGTTTGGACAATAAGGAGTACCTAATCTTGCATATAAAAGTCTTAAATAATCATAAATTTCAGTAACAGTACCCACTGTTGACCTTGGGTTATGTGATGTTGTTTTTTGGTCAATAGAAATAGCTGGAGAAAGTCCTTCAATACTTTCCACATTAGGTTTACCCATTTGACCTAAGAATTGTCTTGCGTATGAAGATAATGATTCAATAAACTTTCTTTGACATTCAGCATAAATTGTATCGAAAACAAGAGTAGATTTTCCACTACCACTTACACCACTAAAAACTATAAATTTATTTCTTGGCAAAACTAAATCTAAATTTCTTAAATTATTTTCTTTTGCCCCTTTAATTTTAATAAATTCTTCCATTTTACACCTTTAAATTTGTGCTTATAAATAATTTTAATTATTTAATACAACTTTTAATTCAGCAATTTTATCTCTTAATTTAATAGCGCTTTCAAAATCTAGAGATCTAACACAATTATTCATTAAATCTTTTAATCTTTCAATTTCTTTTTCAATATCTTTTCTTGAAATCTTTTTATCACGCTTTTTATTTTCATCATCATCTTTGATTTTTGAAGAAATTTCAAATTTAGATGAAATTGATTTTACAATTGTTTTGGGAACAATATTATGTTCTTCGTTAAACTTTTGTTGAATTTCTCGACGATAGTTTGTTATATTAATTGCATTTTGCATTGACTGAGTCATAGTATCAGCATACATAATAACTTTTGATTCGCTGTTTCTTGCTGCACGACCAATTGTTTGAATAAGAGATGTTTCACTTCTTAAAAAACCTTCTTTATCAGCATCAAGTATGGCTACTAACATAACTTCTGGAATATCTAAACCTTCTCTTAACAAATTAATACCAACTAAAACATCAAAACTTCCCTTTCTTAAACCAGTTATGATATCCATTCTTTCTAAAGCATCAATATCAGAGTGCATATACCTAACTTTAATTTTATAATCAGTTAAATAACTTGTTAAACTTTCAGCCATTTTTTTAGTAAGCGTTGTTATTAAAACTCTACCTTGTTTTTCAATAACAGAAGTTATTTCTTCTATTAAATCGTCAACCTGATATTTTGAAGGTCTAACTTCAACAACTGGGTCTAAAAGTCCTGTTGGTCTTATAATTTGAACAGCAACATTTTCTGCTCTTTCCATTTCATAACTTGATGGAGTTGCTGAAACATAAACAACTTGATTTATTCTATCATTAAATTCTTCGAAATTTAATGGACGATTATCAAAAGCAGATTGGAGTCTAAAACCATATTCAACCAAATTTGTTTTTCTTGCTCTATCGCCATTAAACATTCCCCTAACTTGTGGCAATGTAATATGACTTTCATCTACAAATAATAAAAAGTCATCTTTAAAATAATCAAGCAAAGTAAATGGTGCTTGACCTGGAGTTCTGCCATCAAAATAACGAGAATAATTTTCAATACCATTACAGTAGCCAATTTCTCTCATCATTTCGATATCATAACTTGTTCTTTCTTTTAAACGTTGGGCTTCAATATATTTACCTTGTTGCAAAAATTTTTCAACTTCTGCATCTCTATCTTTTTCAATGTTTTTTAAAGCTTGTAACAATTTTTCACTATTAACTGCATAGTGTGTTGCTGGGAAAATTGCAACGTGTTTAAGTTCAGAAAGTAATTTATTTGTTAACAAATCAAATTCATAAATTCTTTCAACTTCATCATCAAAAAATTCTATACGAATAGCTTTTTCGTTATAACTTGAAGGAATTATATCTATTACGTCGCCTTTAACCCTAAAAGTCGACCTTTTAAAATCTATATCATTGCGTTCATATCTAATTTCAATTAATTTTTTAATAAGGTCTTCCCTTTTAAAAGTTTGACCACGTCTTACTGAAACTGACATATCATAATATTCTTGTGGACCACCTAAAGCATAAATACAAGAAACTGAAGCAACTACGATAACGTTATCAGTTTCAAACAAAGAACTTGTAGCTGAGTGTCTTAATTTATCTATTTCGTCATTTACAGAAGAATCTTTTTCAATATAAGTATCACTTTTTGCTATATAAGCTTCTGGTTGGTAATAATCATAGTATGAAACAAAATATTCTACCCTATTATTTGGAAAAAACTCTTTAAATTCGTTACAGAGTTGTCCTGCAAGCGTTTTATTGTGTGCTAGGACTAAAGTTGGCTTGTTAACTTGTTTTATTATGTTAGCCATAGTAAAGGTTTTACCACTACCTGTTACACCTTGTAAAACTTGTTCTTTAAGCCCTTCGTTAATTCCCTTAACAATACTATTTACTGCTTGTTCTTGATCTCCTGCTAAATTATAGTTGCTTTTTAAATCAAACATTAATAAAGTTTACCCTTTGCTAAAATTTAATACGTAGTAAAAATATTATTAACACTTTTACTTATAATAAAAACATTATATCACAAATAATAAAAACAACAACGGCATTTTGCATAATAAAAAAAAGCATTTGAATTTATCAAATGCTTTTTTTGTTTAATATTTATTAATCTTTATTTTCGCTTTTCTTTTCAGCTTTTTTTGCTGCTTTTTTATTTTTCTTTGGAAGATATTTTGTACCTCTAACAAAGTAAATAACAACACCTGCAAGAATTACAATTGAAACTACGATTAATACTGTACCAAGAATTCTTGTTGCATCACTTGAAGTTGCTGTTTTTGCAGTAACTTTAAAGTTTTTAGTTAAAGTTCCTACGTTACCAACACTATCTGTTACTGTGAAAGTAATTGTATAAGTGCCTGCTTTATCAAATTCATAGTAAACTAAACCGTCATCATTTTCTTTTTGAGAAACTGTGTTATTGTTTTCGTTTACAACACTAACTGAAACAGTTACATATTTATTGTTTGCACCGTCAGTTTTTGATTTGAAATTAAAGTTATCTTTTACATATAAATCTTTTGAAGTATAACCTGTTTCACCATAAAGTCTTGCTTCTGGGTTAATGATAAGTTGATCATTTTGACCAATTACAAAACCTTTCTTTAATGTATTTTGTAAATCTTCTGTTAAATAGATTTGTGGAATTTCAGTATCACCAATATAAACATCGATAACTTCTTTATCTGATTTGTTGCCTGATTTATCTTCAGCAACATAATTAATTGTATAGTGACCTCTTTCTGTTGGTGTGAAGTAGAAGTAATAACTATTTGGATCAATAGTTGCTCTTCTTTCAAGATTTAATGGATTTTCGCCATCAATAACACCATTGATATCCATTGTATAAGTTTTATCACTTGGAGTTGTTACTGTAATAGTACCATTTGCACCAATTGAATCTTCAAAACCAGCAACGTTTTGGTAAGCATCAGCTACTGCAAAACCTGGAAGTCTAACTTCTGGGAAAACATCTTTATCCCAATCTGTTGTACCTTCACCTTCGTCAACGATAAGTTTATCGCCTGTTGAACCAATTAATGTTAATGTAGGTTTTGTTGTATCTTTAACTGTAACGATAATTGATTTTGTTGAAGTGTTCTTTTCTTTATCAGCTGCTGTAATTGTAATTGTGTATGTGTCAGCTTCAGTTGCTGTAAATTCCATTGTTTCAGCATTGAAGTATGAACTTCTGTTACCTACTTTAGCACCAACAACTTTTGTTGAAACTGTAACTGGGTCTGCACCGTTATCTGTTACTTTAATATCTTTAAAGTAGTATGTTTGACCAAGTTCAATAGTTGCTGTTGTACCAAGTACTGAAATATTTGGAGCTTCAGCGTCTGTTGCTTTTCTAATTACATATGAGTAAACTGCAATGTTATTTGCACCATCAGTAACGTTATATGTTACTGTATAGTTTTCTGCTTTGTTTGCTGTAAATTTAACACCTGCAAAGTTATATTCGTAAACATAGTTTGCATTTAATTCTGCTGGATTTGTAACTAATTTTGCATTATAAGAACCATCAAGTTCTTCATAAGCACACATAATACCGTTTGAATCAACAACTTTAACTGTTATTTTTGCTGAATTTGTATCGTCATAGAATTTAATACCATGAGCAGAAATTTCAGTATATTGTTTGTTTTCATCATTTTCGTTAAGAACTACACCGTCTGCTACATCACCTTTTTTGTAAATAACAGGAGCTAATGTATCTTGTTGGTATTTAATTGAAATTGTGTAAGCATCAACACCAATATTGCTTTGTGGAGCATCTAAATTAACTGTTTTTGGATCTGCAATATATTCTGCACCTGCAAAGTCGTCAAAAGCAATTGCTACAACTTTAAATGCTTTTTCAGTTTTTTCTGCTGCTGCTTGGTAAATTGTTTTACCAGCTTCAACTTCATCGCTTGTATTAAATGTTAATTTTTTGTTTTCATCTAATTTAATTTCAAGATATTTATTGTTTGCAACAACATAATATTTTACTAATAAGTTAGAGTCAACTTCGTCTTTAATTTCTGGTTTATCAAGTGTAATTTCTTGATCTTCAGTTACTTTACCAATAGTTGAAGTACCAAATTTAACTGTTGGAGCTTTGTTATCAACGTTAGCTGCAGTATCTTTTACTAATGTGAAAGTAAATGTTTTACCTGAGTTGTTTGAATATCTACCATCTTGAACTGAATATTCAATAGTATATTCGCCTTCACCAAATAAGTTTGGATTGATTGTAATATATGCTGTTTGAGAAGTTTTTGCTTGAATTAAAGCTGCTTCTTTTAATTCTGTACCAGTAACAACTTCGTCAGGAGTACCTTTACCAGCAACTGAGAAACCATCTTTAGCATAGAATTTGTTTTTGTAAACTACATAAGTTGAACCTTCGTAGTCGTTGTAAGAAATAATACCTTCTACATCAATTTTGTTGCCTGTATCTTTAGCATCAAAATCAGTTGTACCATTTGTATCTTGAATATCTAATGAGAAGTTTTTAACTTTTTCTTCATCACTATTGATAAATCCTTCTTCTGAAGTGATTGTTCTTTTGATTTTTAATTCGTCAAAAGCTTTATAGTTATCTTCTGTAAAGATAGCTGGAACAGCGATTTTTGTCCAGTTTGCTGAAGATTCACTTGTATTGATAATATATTTTGATGGAATTGTGTATGAAAGGTCTTCAAGTTTTTCAGCTTCCATTGTTTCATAATTAGCAAAGTCATAACTTTGTACATAGAATAATGATGGTGATGTTCTATCTGAAACATTAACATCATAATCATAATCTTCAGTGTTTTTATCTTTGTTACCATAGAAATCTACAGCATTGTAAGAAATGTTGTATGTTCCTTCTTTGTGTGGAATAAAGTAAACACCTTTATCGTCAACACCCATTGTTACATATTCTGGTGTTGAAATATAAACGTCTTTTTTACCTGATTCGTCAACAAATTTAACTGAGTAAGTATAATAAGCACTTACAGAGTTTTTGTTTTCGTTTTTGTTAACTGCACTTACTTTTGGTAAATAGCATTTTTCGTTAACACTTGTAGCAGAACTTTTGATATTTGAAGATGTTGAAACACCTAAATCAATAGTTTTGCTGTCATATGAATTGCTACCATCAATTGTATAACTTAAGTAAGCATCTGGTGTAGCATAGTTAGAGAAATCAGATTTACATAACTTATAAGTTACAATGTTTTTACCTGAATTTGCTTCAAAAGTATAAGGAACTGAAACATAATATGCTTTATCTTGTGTAAAAGTACCATCTAAAGTCATTAAGTCTTCGTCATCTGGTGTTGCAAGAGTATTTGAAACTTTGTCTTCACCTGGAACTTTAACGTCAATAGCTAAACCATAATTATAGTCATTTCTCTTACTAAAGTCTGTAATTTTTTCAATTTCATAAGTACTGTATTCTGCGTAAACGTTCTTTCCTTCTGCGTTAGGATCGTTTGCTACATATGCAACAGGTTTGTTGTCAGCGTCTAACCAAACATTTTCAAGTGTTACATATTTTGCAAGATAAAAGAAAGAAGTACTTTCTTCACCAAGTACAAATTCAGTAATTTGTTCACCATTTTCATCATATAATTTTGGTAATTTTAAAGTTACTGTTGTGTCTACACCTTGATTTGTATCAATTTTGTCAGGCATTACAATAGGGTCATTACCTGCAAATTCAAGTGTATAGCTTTCTGCTGTAACTTTAATTTGGTAAATGTTTGATACAGTCCAAACACCTGAACTGTTTTTTACTGCGTATTGAACAGTATAAACACCCACTTGTCTTGGTGTTAAAGTATAAGAAGTACTTGCATCAACTAATTGATTTGAGTTTGCTTGTGAAATTGTACCATCTTCTTCTACTAAAGAAACGCCATATGGGGTTTTAATTTCAATTTTAACATCATCACCATTAACAGTTGCACTATCTCCATCAAAAGGTGCATATAAAACATCTTTTGGAATAGAAATTTGTTCATTTTTAGTTGCTTCTGTTGGGATTTGTTTTACTGTGATAACACTACCATCAAGAGTGGTATCACTAGAGTGGGTATTGCTATACTTGTATGTGTCAGTATTAGCACTTGCCTTTACCCATGAAAAAATAGATTGAGTGATGTTGCTAATAGCTGAACCTATTGACACACAGCAAGTAACAAGAACCATCAATCCGGCGACAAGTAATTTTTTAAGTCTAGTCATAAATCAATCTCTCCTATTTTTTTTCGAAAAAAATTAATCAATCAACGAAAAACGCAAAATTTTGTTGATTGAATTTTTATTTTAAGCGATTTTGTCATATTTTTCAAGTACAAAATATAATTACACCACTTAAACATAAAGCCTGTTTATTTTACAACATATATATACCATTGTCAACAAATATTGCAAAAATTGTTACCCAAAATTTACCCTAAAAAGCCTGTTTTCTTTATATAAAAACAAAACAAAAACACCCCCACCCTAAATTTACTTATTTTAAAGTCATTTTTTTTAATTTTAAGCTTCAGTTCAAAAATATTTTTTGTTTGTTTTACCAAATTATGTAAAAAAAATAAATAGTTACAAAACAAGACAATTTTCCTATTTTTATTTTGTTATTAACATTTTATCCACATTTTTATTTGCTATTTAAATAAATATATTTTCAGTTATATATAATTATATTACATATATGTAAGCAAAAAAAGAGAGTCAAAAATAAAATTGACTCTCAAAAATCTAAAAATCTTTTGTATTATTTAACTTTTAAGTTTTTATTAACAACTCTTAGCAATTTTGTTGGTTACAACCACATAAACAGTTAAGAATTAAAATTAATAAAATTAAAGTACAACAATCGCAGCCTTGGCCTATACCATTGCCACAAGAACAAAGTAATAATAAAATTATAATCCAGCAGCAACAGTTGTTGTTTCCACCTAAACCACCACAGCCACCATGACCACAATTGCCATTACCAAAAAAGCCGTTCATAAAAAGTACATCCTCCTAAAATTTTTCTCGAAGTAGTTTTTTTATTTTTTTATAAAAAAATATGTAAACTTTCTTTTGTTTTCTAAAAAACTTTTTTTCATTTGCTTCTATTTCATAGTATTAAGTAAATAAAAAAAATGTTAACAAATTTTTAAATTTTGCTAACATTTTTATTTTTTTTATTAATTATTAAACAAAGTGTTTTTTATTTTTTCCTTTAACAAATCAATACCGTTATTGTTTTTTGCACTAATTAAAACAGTTTCTGGTGG
>JAFWWV010000006.1 GCA_017523305.1 Clostridia bacterium | reverse complement strand
TAGTCAGGCGCACGAGAGTCGTGTGGTAAACCGTTTGAAAGTTTTTCGCCAATGCCTATAATAAAAACTGTTTTATATTTTTTACAAATTTCGTATTCGCGTTGTTTATCGTCTAAATCAGGGTATAGTTGAAGTAATTCTTCGCTGGTAATAAAGTGACATTTCTTTTTAAAGTCAACATCAAGTTGTTTATATATTTTTTTAAGTTTTTGACAAGTTAAGTCAATAGCGTCACATATTGCTGTAACTGTTTTCTTTAAGTAAGCAATAGTTCTTTCTTTTTTAGTAATAACTTTTTCCCAGTCCCATTGGTCAACGTAAACAGAGTGGATTTGGTCTAAATCTTCATCACGTCTTATTGCGTTCATATCAGTATATAAACCACTTTGTTCCCAAAATCCATATTTTTTTAAAGCCATTCTTTTCCATTTTGCCAAACTTTGTACAATTTCAAGTTTTTCTTTTTTGTTTGACTTAATTTCAAATTCAACCTTTCTTTCAACGCCGTTTAAGTCGTCGTTTAAACCAGAATCTTTTGTAACAAATAGGGGAGCCGAAACCCTAAGTAAGTTTAATTTTTTGCTTAAGTAATATTGAAAAGTATCTTTAACATATTTAATTGCTCTTTGAGTTTGAAAGCCTTTTAAACTTCTGTACTCATCTTTATCAATTTCATAAAACATTTTTTTGTTTCTCCTAAAATAAAGTTTATTATAAGTATATTGTTCTTATTATCAAAAAAAGCACTAGCAAGTATCTTTTTGCCAGTGCTTTTTAAGCTAACTTAAAAATCAAAAAAAGATATGCCTATATTAATTATTGATAGTCATATTATTATTTGAATTATTATTGTTAGCGATTTTAACAAATTTGATTTTTAAGAACATAAAAACAATCCTTTATGTGCTCATAATAATACATTTTATAAAAATAGTCAATATTTTATAAAAAAATTTTTCAAAAACACTTGATTATTTTTTTATTATTGTATATAATACCTAAGTCAGTTTTCGATGGGGTGTAGCCAAGCGGTAAGGCACAAGACTTTGACTCTTGCATCCGTAGGTTCAAATCCTGCCACCCCAGCCAAACTTTTTTTTAAAAAATAGGGTGGTGAAAACAAAACAAAAAAGTTTTTGTACTAACTTAAAAAAAGTACTTGCATTTTGTAATTATTTGTTGTAAAATGCATAAGCGCATAACTTAATATACGTAAAAAAATATGATTCACTAGCTCAGTCGGTAGAGCACTTGACTTTTAATCAAGGGGTCCCGAGTTCGAACCTCGGGTGGATCACCATTTTTTTTTATTAAGGGGTTTTTACTTTTAAAATAAAAAATAATATTTATTTCCTTTTGTTTTAATATCTCCTTTTAACAAAAACCTCTAAAATAAAAAAAAATAACTTCGCGGGTGTGGCGGAACTGGCAGACGCGATAGACTTAGGATCTATTGGGAGACCGTGGGGGTTCAAGTCCTCTCGCCCGCACCAAAATAGGGAAGATGTGAAATATCATCAGCCCTATTTTTTTTGTAAAAAAATATTTAAATTATAAATAGTTTTGATTATATTTGTATTTATAATATAATAAGTTTGTAGCAATAAAATGGAGAAGTAATAGTGTCTGGTAAATTATTTTTACAAGCTATAGTAAAATTTTTGTTAGGTGTGGTTTTAGTTGGAGTTTTAATTTTTTTACCTGCTGGAACCTTATCTTTTTTTAACGGTTGGTTATTAATGGGGTTGTTATTTATTCCAATGTTTTTTGCTGGAATTGTTATGCTTATAAAAAATCCTAAATTATTAACTGAGAGATTAGACGTAAAAGAAAAAGATAAAAAACAAAGTTTAGTAGTTAAATTAAGTGGGCTTATGTTTTTATTTGGTTTTATTGTTGCAGGTCTTAACTATAGGTTTGGTTGGTTTATGTTGCCAAATTATATTGTTATAATTGCTAGTGTAATATTTTTACTTTCTTATATTATGTATGCTGAAGTTCTTAGAGAAAACAAATATCTATCTAGAACAATAAAAGTTCAAGAAGACCAAAAAGTTATTGACACTGGTTTATATGGCGTAGTAAGACATCCAATGTATAGTGCAACTTTGTTTTTATTTATGTCTATGCCACTTGTATTAGGTTCTTTGTTTTCATTTTTAATTTTTCTTGCTTATCCTATTATTATTTCAATTAGAATAAAAAATGAAGAAAAACTTTTGGAAACAGAGTTAACTGGTTACGCTGAATACAAGAAAAAAGTAAAGTACAAACTTATTCCTTTTATTTGGTAGAATATAAAAAAACAACAAAAAAACGAACCCAAATTCTAAGGTTCGTTTTTTGTTTTAAGAATCATTTTAAAAAGTTTGATTTGTGTTTTTGCTGGTAAGATATTTAAAAGTTTTAATTTAAAACTTACATTTTTTGAATATATATGTTTTGGTCTTTTTTTATTTAGAATTTTAAAAACTAAATCAGCAATTTTGTTTGGACTTATGGTTTTTCCTTGTTCTTTATCTACTATATGTTTAAATTTTGTAATTGTATTTTTATATAGTTTTGTGTTTTGATTTAGGCTGTTCATTTCGTTAGTAGAATGAGTTAAAATAGGGGTTTCAACGGCCCCTGGTCTAATAGTTATAACAGGAATGTTTAATAATCCAAGTTCCATTGTTAAGCCTTGTGCATAGGCATCTAGAGCTTTTTTTGATATAGAGTAAATTGCGTTAAAAGGTAGAATTTTGTTAGGAGCAAGTTCGCTAGTGGTTATAAATATTTTTCCGTTAGCATTTTGAACTAGTGGAAAAAAGGTTTTATTTATTCTATAAGCACCGAAAAGGTTTACATTAAAAATTTTAACAAAATCTTCTTCGCTAATTTCAATTAACGAATTCATCATTATTATTCCTGCAAAATTAATAACAGCGTCTAATTTATCTGTTTTGCCTTTTATATATTCATAAGCTTTTTCAATTGATTTGATATTTGTAACATCAACTTCAAGCTGGGTGATGTTTTCAAGTTCTTCGTTATTTTTTTTAATGTCGCATGCAAAAACGTGGTATCCGTTTTGGGCAAGTTTGATTGCTGTTGCTTTGCCCATTCCACTTGCAGCGCCTGTAATTAAAGCATATTTCATTTTTTATTTTCCTTTAACTAATTATACTTTTTATAAAATTTGCAAGTCAAATATTTTACTTAGTTACTTAAAAACTTTTGTATTTAATTTAACTTATAAAATTTTTATGTTATTATAAAATTAGGAGAAATAAAAAATGATAGAAATTACATACTTTGTACACGGAACAACTTTAGATAATTTAGAAAAGAAAGCAACTGGTTGGTTGCCTGGCGAATTAAGTGAAAAGGGAATTCAGCAAGCAATTAATTTATCAAAAGTAATAAAAGACAAATATTTTGATGTTGTAATTTGCTCAGATTTAAAAAGGGCAGTAGAAAGTGCAAAGTTAGATTTTTATAACAGAGATATCGAAATTATAAGAGATATGCGTCTTAGAGAGTGTAATTACGGTGAACTAGATGGTAAAGATAGTTCCTTAGTTGTATATGCTGACCATATTGAAAAACCTTTTAAAAAAGGCGAAAGTATGTTAGATGTTGAAGAAAGAATAAAAAGTTTTATAGAATATTTAAAACAAAACCATAATAACAAGAAAGTTGCCATTGTAGCACATAAAGCACCACAACTAGCATTTGAAGTTTTAACTAAAAATAAAACTTGGCAAGAAGCAATTTCAACTGATTGGCGTTTAACTGGAGATTGGCAACCAGGTTGGATATATATAATTGAAGATTAATTTTAGAAGGAAAATTAAAATGGAAGATGAATTAGTTCAATTTGCACAAAAAGCATTAATTATAAAAGATGATAAACTGCTACTTATTAGAAAATCGGCTGTTGATACAAAAAATCCTTTTAAATGGGAACTTCCTGGTGGAAGAAAACAAGTAGGCGAAAATGTTGACGAACATATTATTCGTGAAGTTTATGAAGAAGTAGGCTTAAGGGTAAAACCAGGGGCTCTTTTTGATATTTGGAATTTTACTCTTCACGTTAACGAAAAACCAATTACTGTTGTTGCTGTTGCAAGGTTTTGTGAATTAATTGACGAAGATATTAAAATTACCGAAGATATTATTGATAATTATAAGTGGGTTGAAATTAATGAAGATTTATTAAAATATGATTTAATTTCTGGTATTAAAAAACCTATAAAAAAACTAGTTGAAGAATATATTTTTTAATAAAAAAATATTTAATTGACAAATTATGCATAAATAAATAATATTAAATACAGAAGAAAGGAATGTAATTTTATTACATCTGTGGTGAGGCGAAGCATATTTTTATAAACGGTTTTGCAGATAACTAAAGTATGTTCAGTCTTGTAGCAAATTTTTGCTTTCAAAGCTTTTTCCTTTCTTTTTTTATTACTATGAGTTTATTAAATACACTTTTACAAAAAGAAAAATGGCAAGAGTTTTTAGATTATAAATTTAGAAATTCTAACCAAACAAAAACAGAAGAAATAGAATTAAAGAAATTTGTTGAAAATAATGAGTACTTAGATATAGCAAAAAATATCGTAGATGGTACTTATGTTTTTTCTATTCCTACAAAGACATTAATTAATAAAAGTGGTGTAAATAAAAAAAGGGTAGTTTACTCTTTTGAATATAAAGAAAATATTATTTTAAAATTTATTTCATATCAACTTCATAATTACGACGATTGTTTTGCAACCAATTGTTATTCGTTTAGAAAGAATATGAGTGTTAAAAAAGCTTTTTTTAATTTACTTTCTAATAAAGGAATTTCAAACTATTATTGTTATAAATTAGATATTAGTAACTACTTTAATAGTATAAATATTGATAAATTTTTACCGATATTAAAAGAAACATTAATTAAAGATGAAAAACTATATAATTTTATTAAAAATATTTTATTAGTTGATAAATCTGTGTTAAATGGAGAAGTTATAACAGAAAAACGTGGCGCTATGGCTGGTACATCTTTATCAGCCTTTATTGCAAACCTTTATTTATTAGAACTTGATAAGTATTTTGAAAATAATAACATTATATACGCAAGATATTCCGACGACATTATTGTTTTTGCAGAACAGAAAGAGAAATTAAATAAATATAGAGAATACATATTAAAAGTTTTGAATCAAAAAGATTTAACAGTTAATTCTTCAAAAGAAAATATTTTTGAACCTAATCAACCTTGGAGTTTTTTAGGTTTTGAATATGATAACGGTCAAATTGATTTATCAAAAGTGACCTTAAAAAAAATTAAAGATAAAATTAGACGCAAAGCTAGAAGTTTATATAGATGGAAAGAGAAAAAACAAAAAACTTTGGAACATACTATAAAAGTATTAATAAGAATTTTTAATAACAAATTTTATCGAAAAGAAAATTTAAAGGATTTAAGTTGGTGTAAATGGTTTTTTCCTGTAATAACTACACATAAAACTTTGCAGATAATTGATAATTATTTGATTCAAAATATTAGATATTTATCTACAGGTAAATATTCTAAGAAAAATTTTAAAATAAAATATGATTATATAAAGTCATTAGGTTATAAAAGTTTAGTTAATGAATTTTATAAATTTAAAGAGGGAATAAATGAAAATTGAAATAGTAAAAGAAGAAGAATTGTGTGAAGTTGAAAAAGTAATAGAAAGGTCAATAAGATATTCTTTTAAAGATTATTATCCAGAAGGATATATTGAAGATTGTGCAAATAAATTAAAAGGCGATAAGTTAAAATACCGTGCAAGCTGGACTCACTTTTATGTGGTAAAAATAGATAATAAAATTGTGGGATGCGGCGCTATAGGTCCTTATTGGGATAGTAAAGAAGAAAGTTGTTTATTTAATATATTTGTCGACCCAGATTATCAAAAGCAAGGAATAGGCAAAAAAATAATTGAAACACTTGAAAAAGATGAATATTTTTTAAGAGCAAAAAGAATAGAAATACCTGCTGGAATTGTTGCTATACCTTTTTATAAAAAAATGGGTTACACACATAAAAATGGTATTTTAATTTATGAAGATGGTCATTTTGCTATGGAGAAGTTTAACAATAAATAATTTTATAAAATAAAGTATAGTTAAATAAAAAAAGGCGATTTAGTAAAAAACTAAACCGTCTTTTATTTTTTATATTTTAAAGTTATTTAATAACTACTTTATCAGTTTTTTCTTGTGGTAATTCTTCGGCTAATTCTTCTTCGCTTTTCCATTTGCCTAATTTATTACATTCATTTTTTAAAAACTCTGCAATTTCTTCTTTAGTCATATTTTGTTTTACAAAGTCAGAATACATATATTTTTTGCCTAAAACATATCTGTTTTGCTTTTTTTGATAGTAGGAGACATATATTGGAACGTCTTTACCATCTTTGCAATATTGGTTTAAAAGTAAAACAAAGCCTGGGTGAAAACCTACTAATTCGTCGTGGTAACCAGTAGAAGAATCTTCTGGAAAGATAATAATACTTTCGTTATTGTTTAAAGTTTCAATACTTTCTTTTAGGGTTTTTCTTAAACGAGTATCACGATAAGTAGAAATTAGTCTTATGCCTTTATAGATTACTGTTGTAATTGGTGTTCCTAAAAAACCTATAAGTTTAGCAGGAAAGGGTTTCCAATGCTTTTTTTCTTGATAAAAAGTAGTAGACAAATATTTATACATACTTTTCATACCATCATTCATTTCGTGTGCGCCCCAAAATCTAAATTGGTGATCAAAATAAAGTTCATATTTTAAAGGTGCAGTTGTTCCCACGTGGTTTGACAAAATAATAGAACCTTGCTCAGGTTTTTCTTCCAAAAACACAAATTCTGGTCTTTTATTAAATAATCTTAAAAAACATTTAAAAATTCTAAACCATTTTTTTCTATTTTTTTTCATTTGTTCATACCCCTTTTAAATTTAAAATTTATTTTAAGTTTTTTTAATTTTTAATTACATAAATAATTATACTCTGTATTTTTTTATAAACAAGGGAATTATTTTGAAAAATCTCTAAACTTTTTATTAGATAAAGTAGAATTAAAAACACAACTCTCTTTAAAATAGAATTTCTATTTTAAATTAAAAAATAATTCTAAAACTCTATTATTAAAATCTTATTAAAAAAAATAATTAGAAAATATTTGACAATTGAACAACTATTCAATTATAATAAACACGGTTGAATATTTGTTCAACTATAAAAATAATAATATACCAAAGTAAAAAAAAGGAAAGTTTTTATGGGTAGAAATGAATTAGATTGCGATTGTGACGTTATTCATCAAGAAAAAGTTGAAAAAGCAAAACAACAAATGCTTGATGAAGAAAAGTTGTTGTTAATTGCAGATTTTTATAAAGCTTTGTCAGATAGTACTAGAATTAAAATTGTTAATTTACTTGAAAATAACGAATTATGCGTTTGTGATATTTCAGTAATTTTAAATATGACTAAATCAGCTGTTTCACATCAATTAAAAAATTTAAGAGAAATGAATTTAATTAAAAGTCGAAAAATTGGCAAAGAAGTTTGGTATTCATTGGCAGATAACCATGTTAAAGAAGTTTTTGATGTAAGTTTAGAACATATTATGGAGACAGAAAATGATTAAAAAAATGAAGTTTGAAGGGTTAGATTGTCCCAACTGTGCTAAGAAAATTGAAAATCAACTAAACAAATTAAACTCAGTTAACAATGTAACAATTGACTTTTTAAAAAGTACAATAATAATTGATGCAGTGAATATTGATTTAGCAACAAAAGAAGTTGTAAGTATAGCAAAACAATTAGAGCCTAACATAAATTTTTTTGATAAAGAAAATAGTAAAAAAACAAAAAATAGTTTTATACTAGATCTTATTATTTTATTATTAGGTATTTCAATTGGTTTAGTTGTTTTGTTTGTTAATATGTCGCCAGTTTTATATTGGTCGTTATTTGTTGTTAGTGCTTTATTAATGGGTTATAAAACATATTATAAAGCTATTGTTTTAATTTTTAAAGGAACAATTAATGAAAATTTTTTAGTAACTCTTTCTGTAATAGGCGCAACTTTAGTTGGCGAGCATATGGAAGGTTTAATGGTAATTGCTCTTTATTCAATAGGTAAAGTTCTTGAAGGCTTAGCCTTAAGTAAATCAAGAAAATCTATTGAAGAATTAACTAATTTAAAACCTGATTATGCTGTAGTTCTTGATGAATCGGGTAAAGAAAGAAAAGTTTTGCCACAAGAAGTTAACGTAGGCGATGTTATTATTGTAAAACCAGGTGAAAGAGTCCCATTAGATGGAAAAGTGGTTGAAGGTTCTTCTTCACTAAATGTTCAAAGTTTAACGGGCGAAAGTTTACCTGTTTATGTAGAAGAAAACGCAAATATTTTATCTGGCGCAATTGTAAATGATGGTGTTTTAAAAATTGAAGTTACTTCTTTATATGCTGAAAGTACTATAACTAGAATTATGAATTTAATTGAAAAAGCTTCAGATAAAAAATCAAAAACTGAAACTGTTATTTCAAAAGTTGCTAGGTGGTACAGTTTTGCTGTAATTATTTGTGCTGTTATTGTTTTTGGTATTACTTGGGCAGTTTTAGGTAATATAAACACTGCAATTTACCGTGGTTTAATATTTTTAGTTGTTTCTTGTCCTTGTGCTTTTGCTATTTCAGTTCCTTTAACATATTTTTCTGGAATTGGTAATGCTTCAAAAAATGGTATTTTAATCAAGGGTTCAAATTATTTAGATGTTTGTGCAAAATTAAATACAGTTGCTTTTGATAAAACTGGTACTTTAACTACAGGAAATTTTGAAGTTGTAGATATTAAAACTTTTAAAGATGATTTAAAAGACGAAGATGTTTTATACATTGCTAGTTTGGGCGAACAATATTCATTACACCCACTTGCAAAATCTATTGTTGAAGCAAATAAAAAACCACTTAAAAAAGTAAAGAACTTAAAGGAAATTGCTGGTAAAGGGGTTTCATTTAGTTTTAAAGATAAAAACTACTTTATTGGAAGAAAAAATAATAAAAAAGAAAATACTATTGTAGAAGTTTTTGAAAATGACGAAAAACTTGCAGAAATATATTTAAAAGACAAAATAAAAGAAACTTCAATTATTGCTTGTGAAGAATTAAATAAAATAGGTGTTAAAACAGTTTTACTTTCAGGTGATAACGAAAAAATTGTAAAAGAAGTTAGTGAAACAGTAAAAATAGACGAGTATTTATATAATTTATTACCGCAAGATAAATATAACTATATTGAAAAAGTTAAAGAACAAAAAAATACAATTGGTTATGTGGGTGATGGTATAAATGACGCTCCATCATTAATGCTTTCTGATGTTGGTATTTCAATGGGAATTAATGGTAGTAGTGCTAGTATTGAAGCTTCAGACATAGTTTTAGTTGATGATAACCCTGAAAAAGTTTCAACAGCTATTAAAATTTCTAAGTTTACAAGAAAAATTGTTTGGCAAAATATTATATTTTCTGCAACAGTTAAAATAGCGTTTTTATTATTAGGATCACTTGGAATAACTGGTATGCTAAGTGCTGTTATAGCTGATGTGGGTGTTACTGTTCTTGCTATTTTAAATAGTTTAAGGGCTCTTAAATATAATCCTAAAAAGAAATAAGTTTTAAAATTTGATAAAAAAAGAAAGACTTAATTAAAAAAGCCTTTCTTTTTTATTACTTTTTTTAGTCAGTGCAGTTACTGAATTAGTCAGCGTAGTTACTGAAGTAGTTTTGAATTAATACAACAGGAGTTCCTTTGTCGCCACTACCACTTGTTAGGTCGCATAAACTACCAATTAAATCAACATATCTTCTTGGAGTTGTTCCTTGAGTAGCCATTGTTCCTTTAAGGTTTGCATCTTTAGTTTTAATTTCTTGCTTCATAGCTTCAATTAATTCTTCACCCTTAAGGTCTTTAAATTTATTATCTGAAAGATATTTTAATTTAAGTTCGTTTGGTGTTCCTGCTAAGCCTGGAGTATGAGCAGGAGATACAACTGGGTCAGCAAGTTCCCAAATTTTACCTACTGGATCTTTAAAAGCACCATCGCCATAAACCATAACTTCAACATTTTTACCAGTTTCTTTTTTAATTCTTTCTTGAACTTTATCTACAATTTCTTGGCCGTTTTCAGGGAAGAGTTTTATTCTTTCTTCAGTTGATTTATTTGAACCTAATAAGCCGTATTTTGAGTTGTAACCACTGCCGTCAACACTTTCGTTTAATAAGTCGCATAAAGTTAAAACTTTTGCAGCGCCTGCTTTTAATAATGTTTTTTGTGTTCTGTGTCTTGTATGAATATCTGCTGCAATTACATATTTTGTATAATTTAAAATTGCTTCTGGCCTATTTGCAATTATGATTTCACAATTTTCGCCAGCAATTTCTTTATACATATCAATATAATTCATACCAGTAAATGGGTGTAGTGGGTGGTCAAATTTTTTGTTAAATTCTTCACCAGTAAAAACATCTGTATATGGATTAATATCGCTATCATATATAATTTCTGGGTCTACAAGAGGGTTGCCAACTTCGTCTTGTGGGTAGGAAAGTTGAATAACTAATTTTTTAGCACCCCTTGCAATACCTTTTAAAATCATAGAAAAACGGTTTCTACTTAAAATAGGGAAGACAAGGCCAACTGTGTTATCGCCAAATTTGTTTTTAACATCTTGTGCTATTTGGTCAACTGTAGCGTAGTTACCTTGAGCAATACCTACAACAGCTTCAGTAATAGCAATAATGTCTCTATCTTGCAATTCAATGTTTTCTTTTTTAGTTGAGTTTAAAACACTGTCGCAAACAATATTTACTAAATCGTCTCCTTCTTTTATAATTGGTGTTTTAATGCCGCGTGAAATAGTACCAAAAGTTTTCATAATATTTTTTTTCCTTTCTTTGTAAAATAATGTTTTTTATATATTAAACAAAATATAAAATTTTGTTTTAATAACAAGTTTAAATTTTAATTAATGTTTTTAAATTTAAAATTATATATATTAAAAATAAAAACAAAAAAAATTAACACTCTTTCAAGTGTTAATTTTATAGACTTATAGATTTACTTTGTTGATTTTTTAGTTGTAGTCTTTTTTGTTGTTGTAGCTTTTTTAGTAGCTGGTTTTTTAGCTGCAGTTGTAGTAGTTTTCTTTGCTGCAGGTTTTTTCTCTGCTACAGGTTCAGTGGTTGCAGTTACATTAGCAGCTGGTTGTGTTTCAACTTTTTCAACTGCTTTTTCAAATGCTTCAAAAGCTTTAGCAACATTTTTTGTAGGGGTAATAACTGAAGCTAATTTTTCGTTATCTTCAACTGATACATAGTATACTTTTTGATTGTTTTCACTATCATATGTTAAAATTCTTAATCTATCATGTGATAATGCTAATGAACAATGGTGATTGTGTGCAGGTGTAACTTTAACAATTTGGTTAAGTTTAATTTCATATTTGAATATGCCTGTTCTAAAAATTAAGGTTTCATTTTCAATTTTACAACTTGCAAATATAACAGCTGTGTTATAAAAACCTACTAATGATAAAACAATTGCAAGTACTACAACAAATACTGCTGCATTATATGCAAAAGGAATAGCAACGCCAAGAAGTAGTAATAAACCAAGATTAACTAAGAAAATTGGTAAAAAATCTCTTTTAACTTTAAATTCCATAAAAAATTTCTCCTTTTAATTATCAGAAATAAGATTTTCAAATATGTGCTCGTAAATTTGTGCTGCTTTGTTACACCATTTTTTACCTGCATTAACAGCTGCATTTCGAGTAGATGTTTTTAACCTTATTTCAAACATAGGTTGGGCTAGTAGTGGTTCTTTAATTCTAAGAACTACTGTATGGCTACCATCTGTGTTTTTAAAGTAGTCGTAAACATATTCTTGACTTCTTTTAAAAACCATACGGTTTTGTTTTGCAAACTCTGAAATTTCTTCGCGAGTGCTTTGTCTTATTCTTGTAACAAAGTGGGAAAGACAATTTCTGCCTTCAACAGTGATGCTGTATCTTATGTCCTTAGGGTCTTGTTCAATTCCTTCATTTAACCTATATATAAATTTTGCATCAATCAGTTGTGCTAAAGCTTCTTTGCAGTCCATATAACCAAGCCAATTGTTCCTGCTTGTGCAAATATCTATAATAGAATTTTCTGTTAAAGGAATTTCAATTCTATCTAGGACAAAAAGAAGAATAAGTTTTTTTACAGTAGAATCAGGTATAAAGTCCATAACAAGCAAAACTCCATGTTTCTTTTTGATGCATAAATTATAGCACAAGGAATTATTTTTTGCAAAACAAAAAAAATATATTTGTAATTTTGTTTTAAAAATTTTTTTTAATGTGTTATATTGTATTTGTTAAAAGATGCAAAATTTTCTTTAGGAGATAGTATTTTATGGGTAATGAAAATATTGAAAGAGAAAAAATTATTAACTTTATTAACGCATGTAATGAACTTGTTAACGGCAAGTTTATTTTAGCAGATATAAAAATTTCTAAAATTTTAAAATCAATTTCAGAATCAACTGGTGTTTACAATTTAATTGAAGAACATATGATTAATTATGACTTTGATACTGAGTTTGAAAGTTGTGTTGTAGTTGATGGAACAGGTCTTCAAAGATTTGTTTTACCAAAGGAAGAAGAAAAAATTATTCCACTAGTATTTTGCTTGTTAGTTGAAATTGATAGTAAAAGAATTAGTTTTAATGACTTTATTAAAGCTCAATTTCCTTATGCAAATAATCAAAACGAAGAGTATGACTTATTTGCTAAAACAATAGTAATTCCTTTTAGAAACGCTATTGCTGACTATTTTAACATTGATGTTAAAGAACTTGAAAAACAAAATGAAGAACAAGAAGATACAACTAGAAATGTTATTGATGAAAAATTAAAAGAACATTTAGCACAAGTTAAAGAATTAGAAGAAAAATTAAATGAATCAGAAGGAACTACTGAAATTAAAGTAACAACGGTTGAAACTAATAATCCAAATGTAACACCTGAAGAACTTGTTGAAGCTTTAGTAGAAACTCAAAAAGCAAACCAACAAGAAGAAGAGGCAGAGTTATTGTTTAAACGTATTACTAGATTAACAAGAATATTAGAAGATAAACTTGTTTATGTAAGAAATCCATTAAAAAAATCAAATATCGGTCTTTTATTAGAAGCATTGTTTGAAGCTTGTGAAATTAGAAATGTAAAAATTATAGTTGCTATTGTTATGGCTATAAACAATATTGCTTATAAAGAAAGAAGTATGAGAAGCGAAATTAAAGAGCTTAATACTATTTGTTATGATTTTTATGAATAAAATTAGGTAAATAACAAAAAAAAAGTATGCATAATACTATGTATACTTTTTTTATTTTTTTGAATATGTCTGGCACAGTTTTTATAATAATATTTGGCTAAAAAATATACTTAATATTACAGCTAAAATAGTGTGAGTAATTTTTGTTAGTAAAAAAAACTTGTATTTAACGTTGCACTTACTTAAAAACATATTTGTTTGTAAATGTATTGATAATCCACCAAAAGAAAGTAATCCAGTTAAAATTATTGAAATTGTTTTTAAAGATATATTTATTGAACTAAGCGAAACACAACCATTTGTTACTTCAATTATACCTTTAAATATACTTTGAAAAATAGCGCCATCTAGATTAAAAACATTTTCTAATAAAGTAGATAAAGGTGTTAATACTCCTAAATTAAAAATAATTTCTAGTAGTGTAAAGCATAATGCTATATAACCACCAACCATTAAAGAAGAAATAATTGTGTTGTGCATTATATCATTTAAACTTTCTTTTTTAATTTCTTGGGTAGTTTGAGTAAAAACTTTTTCTTTTAATAATTCTGGTTTTATTTCAAACTTTCTGTAAATTAAACCATTTAATAGGGCTGAAATAAAGTGAGAAAGCATTATAACAATGCCTAAATTAAAATTATTAAAAAGCGTAGATGCTAAACTGCCTAAAATAAACATAGGGCCTGATGTAGAGCAATATGAAATTAGTCGGTGTGCTTCGTTTATTGTTATTGTTTTATTATTATAAAACTCTGATATTAATTTTGCTCCTACTGGGTATCCAGCAAAAAAACTCATAGCAAATATATATCCACCAACTTTTTTAGTGTTATACAGTTTTTCAAATGGTTTATTTAAAAAATCAAAAATTTTAGGGGTTGAACCAAAGTTCATAAGTAAAGTTGTAAAAATAAAAAAGCAAAATAAACTAGGTAAAACTATATCTGCCCAAATAGAAATACCTTTTAATGTTGCGTTTATATACGGAGTAGGATTGATTGAAACAAGCAAAATTACAAATAAAATAATAAATGAAAATATAAATTGATAATTATTTTTAAATATGTTTTTAATATTAAGTTTAGATTTCATATTCTATTTAATATTTATTTACAGATTCGTATATGCAAAAACGATAAAATAAAACAAAAAAGTTGTCATTAAATCTTGATAAAATTTTTCAAGATTAATATAATAAATATATAGTAAAGTAAAAGCAGGTAAAAAAAAGTGAAAGTAGGTTTAGTTTTAAGTGGTGGTGCTGCATATGGTTTTGCTCATATAGGAGTAATTAAAACATTATTAAAGCATAATATACCTATTGATGTTATTGCAGGAACTTCTATGGGAGCATTAGTAGGTGGTGTTTATGCTGCTGGTGTTTCGGTTGAAGAAATGGAAAAAACTCTACAAGGTTTTTCTCGTAAACATATTGTAGATTTTAATCCTTTTGTTTTAACAGATACAGGTTTGCTGTATGGCAAAAAAGTTTCTAATTTTTTAAGAAAACTTGTAGGTGACAAAAAAATAGAAGATTGCGACAAAAAATACTGTGCAATTGCTTCTGATTTATATTCAGGTAAGAAGTATGTATTTAAAAAGGGTGACCTTGTAACAGCAATTAGGGCAAGTATTTCAATTCCTGTTGTATTTAAACCAGTAAAGATTGATAAAATGTGTTTAATTGATGGTGGCGCACACGATAATTTACCTGTTAAAGATGCAAGAAAATTAGGTGCTGATGTTGTTATATCTATTGATGTTTGTTCAGCATATCAAAAACCTACACACGTAAAAAATGCTGTAGAAGTTGCTTTTTCAGCTGTAAATATGATGGTTGCAAACTTGGTTAATGAAAAAGAAGATAAGGGAGACATATATATTAAAATTAATCAACCAGGTATGACCCCTGATAAATTTTCGGAAGAATATGCAAGAAAATCTGTTGCTTATGGTGAAAAATATACAAAAAGATTTATACCTAAAATAAAAGAAGTTCTAGGACTTAAATAAAAAAAGAACAGTTGTTTTAAACTGTTCTTTTTATTTTTATTAAACTAAATCTTTATCAAAACTTATTTTAATTTCTTTTTTACCAAAATCAAGTGCAGTGTATTTAACACCAGCGCTATCTAATAATCTTCTTGAAACAAATTGAGTTGGTGTATCGTGATATTTATCGCATAGGTAGTAAATTTGTTTAATACCACTTTGAATAATTGCTTTTGCACATTCATTGCAAGGGAATAGGGTTACATAAATTTTACAACCCTTTAAGTTTTGTCTGCTATTTAAAATAGCATTTTGTTCTGAGTGAACTACATAAGGATATTTTGTATCTTCCATTTTTTCAGCTTCACGTTCCCAAGGGAATTCGTCGTCGCTACAACCCCTAGGAAAACCATTGTAACCAATTGAAACAATAATATTGTCGTCATTAGCAATACATGAACCTACTTGTGTGTTTGGGTCTTTACTTCTTTTTGATGCTAAAATAGCAATACCCATAAAATATTCGTCCCAACTAAGATAATCTTTTTTCTTTGGCATAAATTAAATATCTCCTTAAACAATTGTTTTTAGTGTTATTTTTAACATATGTTATTTTTAAAAAAAAGTAAAATCTTTTTAATATAAAAATTAAAAGTTAATATAAAAAACTAAGAAAAATAAATGTTTTTAACCAAAAAAAGTGGTTTACTTTTAACACTTATTGGTATATATTATTATCTGTATTAAAGATACAAATTATATCAAAAATTTTAAAGAGGTAAAGAAATTATGTTTAAAGTTGAAGATTTGCTGGATAAAGCAAAAGTGTTAAACAAAAGCATTGTTTTTCCTGAAGCTGATTATAGCCCAAGGGTTTTAGAAGCTGTTGAAATTATTTTAGAAAAACAAATTGCAAAAGTTGTTTTGCTAGGTGATCCAGATAGTTTGGCAAAAAAATCAAGTAAATTAGCAAATGCAACAATCATTAATCCAAAAAATAGTGATTTGATGCCAGAATTTATTGAAAAATTAGTTGAAATTAGAAAAAGCAAAGGTTTAACTGCTGAAGAAACTGAAAAACTTTTAAATGATAACTTCTATTTTGCAAGTATGCTTGTTCAATGTGGTTATGCAGATGGTTTTGTTGGTGGTGCTGAAACAGCTACAAGTGATGTTTTAAGACCAGCTTTACAAATTATTAAAACAAAACCTGGTATTAAAACAGCTTCTTCATGTGTTTTAATGGTAGGAACCGATAAATTAGGTTTTGGCGAAAACAATGTTGTAGTTGCTGGTGATTGCAGTTTAAATATTAATCCTACAGCTGAACAACTTGCTGATATTACACTTGCTACAGCAGAATCAGCAAAAAGTTTCTGTAACATTACTCCAAAAGTAGCTATGTTATCATTCTCAAGTTTTGGTAGTGGTGGAAACAGCGACGAAAGTATTTTAAAAGTAAGAGAAGCTTTAAAATTAGTTAAAGAAAAAGACCAAAACTTAATAGTTGATGGTGAAATGCAACTTGATTGTGCTTTAATTGAATCAGTTGGTAAATTAAAAGGCAAGGGAAGCCAAGTTGCTGGTCAAGCAAATGTTCTTATTTTCCCAGACTTAAACTCAGGTAATATTGGTTATAAGTTAATGGAAAGATTTGGTGGTTTACAAGCAGTTGGTATTATTATGCAAGGCTTTAACAAAGCTATTAACGATTTATCACGTGGTTGTTGTGTAAATGATATTGTTGTTATGACAGCAGTAACAGCATTACAATCAGAAAATTAATAAATCTTTACCTTTATTATTTAATAAATTTTTAGGAGATAAAAAAATATGAAAATTTTAGTTATTAATGCTGGTAGCAGCTCAATTAAATATCAATTTATTGATATGGAAAGTGAAACATTATTAGCAAAAGGTTTAGTTGAAAGAATTGGCGAAACAGCTGCTTCACAACTTACACATAAAGCAAACGGTACAGCAACCGAAATTAAAAAACCACTTGAAAATCATGCTCAAGGCTTAGAACTTGTTCTTGCTACTTTAGTAGATGAAAAAATTGGTGTTATTAAAGACTTAAATGAAATTTCTGCAATTGGTCACAGAGTATTGCACGGCGCAGAAAAATATAATTCAGCAGTTTTAATTGATGATGAAGTTATTCAAGATATTAAAGATAATATTCCACTTGGCCCACTTCATATGCCTGCAAACCTTTTAGGTATTGAAGCTTGTCAAGAAGTTATGCCTAATACAAAAAACGTTGCTGTTTTTGATACAGCTTTCCATTCATCAATGCCAGATTATGCATATATGTATGCAGTTCCTTATAAATGGTATGAAGACTACCGTGTAAGAAAATATGGCTTCCATGGTACAAGTCACGAATATATTGCAAACGAAACTGCAAGAGTAATGGGTAAAGATGTTAAAGATTTAAAAATTATTTCTTGCCACTTAGGTAACGGTGCAAGTATTTGTGCTGTTAAAAACGGTAAATGTTTAGATACATCAATGGGTTTCACTCCACTTGAAGGTTTAGTAATGGGAACACGTTGTGGTGATATTGACCCTGCTGTTTTAGAATATGTTATGGATAAAACAGGTATGAACATTAACGAAATGTTAAATGCTTTAAACAAAAAGAGTGGTTTATTAGGTCTTAGCGAATTAAGTAACGATATGCGTGACGTTGCAAGAACTGCTCAAGAAGGCAACAAAAAATCAGAACTTGCTATTAACAAATTTGTTCACGTAGTTAAAAAATATATTGGTAGCTACGCAGCTATTATGAACGGCGTTGATGCTATTGCTTTCAGTGCTGGTACTGGTGAAAACCGTGACGATATTAGAGAAAAAATTATGAAAGATTTTGAATATCTTGGTGTTGATTTTGACTTTGAAGCAAACAAAAATTTTGTAAGAGGCGAAAACTTCAAAATTTCAAAAGATAGTTCAAAAGTAGCAGTATACATTATTCCTACTGATGAAGAAATGAGTATTGCAAGACAAACTAAAGAAATTGTTGAAAAATAATTTTTTTAAAAATAAGCGTTGACAAACAAAAATTTGTTTGCTAATATCAAACTATCCAATAGGCAAAGTGGCGATTTGCTTGGAGATATTAAAATGATATCCGTTTAACTTTACGACAAAAGTTTAAAGTGGGATTTTATCCAATTAGGGTGGAACCGCGGTAATAAATTAAAATTATCGTCCCTTAACTACTTTTTAAAAGTTGTTAAGGGGCTTTTTTTATGCAAAAAACTCTCTTACAACTAAAAAACAAAATAAAAAGAAGAGAGGATAAAAAAATGGAAGAATTAACAATGCAACAAATAGTAGCTTTTTGCAAAAACAGGGGTTTTGTTTTCCCTGGTAGCGAAATCTACGGTGGTTTTGCAAACACTTGGGATTTTGGTCCTTTAGGTGTAGAACTTAAAAACAATATTAAAAGAGCATGGTGGAAGACATTTGTTCAAGAAGATGCTTCAACATATGGTGTTGACGCTGCTATTTTAATGAACCCTAGAGTATGGGAAGCAAGTGGTCACGTACAAAGTTTTGGTGACCCAAAAATGGATTGTAAAGTATGTAAACAAAGATTTAGAGCAGATACTTTAGTAGAAAACCATAGTAAAAATACAGTTGCTGCTGAAGCAATGACAAATGAAGAACTTGAAAAGTATATTGATGAAAACAATATTAAATGTCCAAACTGTGGTAATAAAGATTGGACATCAATTAGAAAATTTAACCCAATGTTTACAACATCAAGACAAATGATTGGTGATGAAAAAGACGTAGTTTATCTTCGTCCAGAAACTTGTCAAGGTGAATATATTAACTTTATGAACGTTCAAAGAACAATGAGAGCAAAAGTACCTTTTGCAATTGCTCAAATTGGTAAATCTTTTAGAAACGAAATCACACCAGGTAACTTCTTGTTTAGAACAGTTGAATTTGAACAAATGGAACTTCAAAAGTTCTGTAAAGAAGAAGACGGTATGCCTACATATGATGACTATAAAAAAAGAGCACTTGATTTTGTTAAAGATGTTATTGGTCTTGATGCAGATAAATTAAGATATCATGACCACGATAAACTTGCTCACTACGCAAAGGCTGCTTGTGATATTCAATTTAAATTTCCAATTGGTTGGCAAGAATTAAATGGTATTCACCATAGGGGTGTTTGGGATTTATCTCGTCACCAAGAATATTCTGGTAAATCTATGCTTTACACAGACCCATTTACAAATGAAAAAATCTTACCAAATATTATTGAATACTCAATTGGTGCTGACAGATTATTCTTAGCAACATTATGCAATGCATATAAAACAGAAGAATTAGAAAATGGTGAAACAAGGGTTGTTTTAAAATTAAAACCACAACTTGCTCCATTTAAAGTAGCAGTTCTTCCTTTACAAAAGAATTTAAATGAAAAGGCAACTGAAGTTTTTGCTTCATTACAAAAAGAATTTAATTGTGACTTTGATGATTCTGGTAGTATTGGTAAAAGATATCGTAGACACGACGAAATTGGTACTCCATTCTGCGTAACTATTGACTTTGATACTTTAGAAGATAACTCTGTTACTGTTAGAGATAGAGATACTATGGAACAAGTTAGAATTAAAATTGAAGACTTAAAACAATATGTAATGGATAAATTAAACTAATATTAAAAAAAAGAGATAACTGTTAAAAATGTTATCTCTTTTTATTTTTCTAATTAAAAGATAAAAAAACGAAAGGAAATAAAATCCTTTCGTTTTGTTTTAGTTAAATCTTAACGGCCTGGTTCCATAGGAATTTCTGGTCCATTAATTCCAATTCCAGGAAGTTTTTGTTCTTCACTAGGAGTTGTTGTTTCCGGAGTAGTTTCTTCAGTAGGTCCAGTTGGAGTAGTAGGGGTAGTTGTAGTAGTTTCTTCACTAGATTCAGGTGGAGTAGTAGGAGTAGTAGGGGTAGTTGTAGGTGTTGTTACTTGTTCAATATCAATACCTGGTTTTTCAGTAGGTTTAGTTTCTTCTTCCTTTTTGTCGTCTTCTTCTTTTTTCTTGTCGTCTTCTTCCTTCTTGTCGTCTTCTTTTTTACCACCGTCTTCTGTTCTGCATGGGCAATCTTCATCACATGTATAAGTGTTGTTGTAATAGTAGTGATAGTGATTAATAATAGGGTTTGAAGTGTCTTCAGGTTTTACAGTTTCTGTTTGTTCTGTAGGGTCTTTTACTGGTGCATTTTCATTGCCCCAAAACTTTGTGCCATGTTTAATCCCAAAAAAAATAACTGTTGCTGCTGAAGCAAGCACCAAAGTTTTAAAGATAACTCCTTTAATCTGATCTTGTCTTTTTACAGATGGTTGTCTCATTTGGAAAATACCTCCATATTTTTATTGATAAAATTATATAACTAAAACCCATATTTGTCAATACTAGTAACAATAATTGTATTTTTTGCACATTTTTATTTTTTAATATAAATTGTAGTAATTATAATAATAAAAGTATTGGTTTTTTTAAAAAAATATGTATAATATAAGGGTAAATTAATTAAAAGAGAG
>JAFWWV010000005.1 GCA_017523305.1 Clostridia bacterium | reverse complement strand
GATGTTTTGGTTTTTACAGAGGAGGTTAAATGGATAACGATTCTCGAATAAAAGATATAATTTATAAAAGAAGAAATGGCGAAGATTTAGTAAATGACCCAGAAGCAATTAAAAGTTGTAAAAACGAACAAAATCGTGATGTAATTGATAATGCTCGTTTAGGCAGTTATGATAAGTATGGTAATTATGTAATTATCCCTGATATTAGAAGGGAACTTATTGCAATGCCAAAACTTATTTATTCTACCAACCACACAGCAACTGGTGTTGTATATGATTTAAAAGCAACAATACCTATTTTTGGTGATGTTTTCTTTAAACTTTCAATTGGTAAAAACGAAGCTGTTTTATCTTTAACCGAATCTGTTAACAGAGAAGCTGGTGGCTATCTTGAAGTTTATGACGAACCTATTGATAGTTTTGCTTTAGGTAAAGATAGATTGCCAGAATCTATTATTTTTAGAACTTTTCATATTACCGAAAGGCCAGATGATTTTGGTAAAAAAGAAGCTTACGAATATAACAATATTTTAACAAGAAAAGTATATTTAAATTTACTTTCAAAAGAACTTAGAAAAACTTCTGTTTTAGATGAAAAACAAGCTTTTGATAGTATGGTTTCTACTTTAAAAAGTAGTGGCGAATATGGTAAAAGGGTTTTAACGGAATTTGTAGATAGATTAAAAGAACGCCCAGCTGTTTTTGAAATTACTAATACTGAGCATTACAATAAAGCAGTAAATGAAGTTTTATTAAGTGCTTTAGATATTGCAACTACAGATGAAGATAAACAAAATCCAGAAAATAAAAGTACTTATTTACAAGTTTTAAATGCAAGAAACGCAAATATTGATAAAGACTTAAAAATAGCAACAGATAGAGTTAACGAACAATATGTAAAAGGTATTGTTACTAAAGCTACTCAAGAGTTTAATGGCGAACTTGAAAAGAAAGAAGACGAGTTAGATGCTGCTGAAGAGTTTTACGCAAGAGTTTCTGGTCAAAAGAGAGTATCAACAAACAGAAAGAGAAATCTTGAAAAACCAATTTTAAAACAAGGTAAAGAAAGTAAAGATGAACAAGATAAAGAAAATAAGCCAAAATCAAAAGAAGATAAAGTTAAGGCTATTTTAGATAAAAAGAAAGCAGCAGCAAAGAAAACTCCTGCAAATAAAAAACTTAAAGCTGCTAAAGGCAAAACAGCAAGCAAAAAACTTAAAGCTGGTGCAAAAGCAAAAGGTAAGGGCGCTAAAAAGAAAAAAGCTGCTGTTAAGAAAAAAGGCAAAAAAGTTAAAAAGGCAAAGGCTCCACAAAAGGCAAAAGCAAAAGGAGCAAGTTTCTCAGCAAAACCTGCTGGCGCTGCTAAGAAAAAGAAAAAAGCAGAAAGTAAAAACGTTACAATTAAAATGTCTCTTGCTGCAGCATTTAAACAAGCTGCAAAAGATCCTGTTGCAGATATTCCTACTTTTGCTAGTTCTCATGGAATTTCTGCTCGTAGAGAGGAAGTTCCACAAACTCCAGCTCCAAGAGAGTTTTATGGTGTTGAAATTGTAAATACATCACAAGTAGCAAGTAATGTTTCAGCTGCAACTGCTAACCTTGGAGGAGAACAAACCTTCAATCCAAATCAAAATATTCCTAATGGTAATGTAGGCAGTGCAGTTCCTGGTATGGGTCCAACAGTTAATGCAAATACAGCAGAGGCTACTGCTGGCCCAACAGTTAATATGGGTAGTGCAGTTCCTGGTATGGACCCAACAGTTAATATGGGTAGTGCAGTTCCAGACCCTAATCAAAATTTGAATATGGGCAATGCAATGCCTAATGTTGGCCCTACTCCAATAGACCCAACACAAGGAATGGGAAACTAAAATAAAATTGGTCAAATTGCAGTATTTACAAATAAAAAAAAACATAGTATAATTCAGTCAGAGAGGTGACGAATATGCCATATACAACATGGACTCAAAAAGATTTAGAAAAATACAAAGGTTATGTTGATAAAATTTCATACCAACAAATTGGCGTTATTAATATAAGTGGTATTTATAAAAAATCAGAACCAGGAAAAGAAAGGTCTGTTTCTGCCTATGTTTTTAGGGTTTATGATGATAATAAAAATTGTCCTGATAGACAATTTCTTTCACCTAATGCAAATATCGCTTTAAGTACAAAAAATGGCGTTGCAAAAGGTCTTGTAGTTATGATAGCTAAAGATAGCAAAACAGGCGATTTTTTCAATGTTAAAGATTCAAATATCGCTAACCCTGCTGCAGCATGGATAGCATCAAAATATACAAACGGTGTAGAAGTAATTGCAGAACATGTTATGAGAGGTCATCAAGGTTCTTTACATTCAGATTGTTTTACACTAAGTCCACAAGGTGTTAGAAGTCCTGTTCTTAATGGTGAACATATTGATAAATACATTCTTCCACCAGTAGTAAGGTCTTTAAGTCCTGAAATTAGAGCAGCTGATATGAAAACAGGCCATCCAATGATGTCAATGGGTGGTGTTTCTGATGAAGAAGCAAGCGACTACACAATGATGAGTGGTGAAGATTTACAAGCTATTCTTGGTGAAGATTTTGTGGCAGAGAGTGCTACTGTAGATTTTGAACCAACTGTAGAAGAACCAAAGGGACCTGTAGAACAAGAAAATTCAACAGAACAACAAACAGGAGAACAACAAGATTCTGTGTATGCTCAAATACTTGGAAGACTTGGTAAAAGAGAAACTTC
>JAFWWV010000056.1 GCA_017523305.1 Clostridia bacterium | reverse complement strand
GTTTTTCTCCCATTTTTATTGGATAACATTGCTTTTTAATAGGGTTTAAACCTTTTTGCAATGTTTCTCTAATTGCCATTTCAATAGATACTGGTGAACAAAGTTTAGTCAAGTCACCACTTTGAGAACTAATACACATTAAGTGTAGTGCTTTCATACTTCCTACAACATCATAATCTTTTGGCAAATAGATATTTTCAGCAAATTTTGAACCTACTTCAACGAATTTGCTTTCATTGTAAGCAACTACTTCCTTTTTTTGTCCAGTTTGAACTTCTAATTTTTCCATTTTAATTTTCTCCTTTATTTTTATTTAATTGTTTAACAATATAACTTTCGCTAACATATTCATAATTTTCCACATAACAAGGAACCATATTTGGTTCTACGCTAATTGTAATTGTGGCTCCCGTGCAATGTTTTCTTTTATAATTTTTAATAATATTATCTATGTTTTTTTCAATATCTTTACAACAAGACAAAATTCCTTCTCTAATCATTTCAAAATTTTGTTCATTTATTTTCATCTTATTTCTCCCTACTTGGAATATAAATTAAATCACAAACTTCTTGGCCTTTATAATTTTCAATATTTTGTTTGAAATAATCTATAAAACCGATTACTTTATCTGCAATTCTTAAAAAATCGCATTTATCTTTAATATTACTACATATTACAAATAATTTATTTGCAGTATGCTTTCTACCTTCTTGCGAAGCATTGTCTTTAAGCCATTTAATATAATTATCTTTGTTTACTCTTGTTTGGAGATTTTTTTTCTCCTTGATAAGAATTTGAAATAACAGATAACTTAATATCAAAAGGAATTCCTTCTATAGTTAAATCAATATCGTGGTCCTTTTCATCTTCAAAAGCAACAGCCCCGTTTTCGCAGAAAATTCTTTCTACCCATTTTGAGCATTGAAAATTATACCAACGATGTAAAGCATATCCAATTTCTACTTCGTTTGAAATCGCTAATGATATAACTTGGTCTATTTTTTGACACCAATATATAAAGCCAGTATCTTTATCTTGTTTATCATTTTGAATTCCCCATTTCATATCTAATAATGGAAGAACTTTATCTATTTCATATTTGTCTGCTAATATTGCCATTTTGTTTTTCCTTGTTTTTATTATTTATTAGAATGGAAGGCTATCATCTTCAATAGGTTGTAATTCTGGTCTGTGGCTTTCTGGTGGAGGTGTTGGCTCTCCTGTATTGTTTTGATTTCTTGTATTCAAGAATTCAACTTCTTCAGCAACAACTTCAGTTACATATCTTTTTGTTCCGTCTTGTGCTTCATAACTTCTTGTTTGGATAGAACCTACAACACCTGCTTTATTTCCTTTCTTTAAATATTTATGGCAATTTTCTGCTTGAGTTCTCCATACAACAATATTAATAAAGTCAGTTTCTCTTTCCCCTGCTTCATTTGAATATTTTCTTGGGACTGCAAGCGTAAACTTACAATAATTAACCCCACTATTTGTTGTTGAAAACTCTGGGTCTCTTGTCAAATTCCCGATAAGAATACTTTTATTCATATATTAATTTCCTTCCTTTTCAGATAATTTATTTCTTAAACTTCTTGATTGAGTTAATTGTTTTGCATAGAGTTCTTGGTATTTATCTCTATCTGATTTTAAAATCTCTATTAAAAATACTTGCTCTGTAATCTTTTCGTCTTTATTATTCATAACATTATTTAATGAATCTATGACTCTATGCAACTCTTGTATTTTTTGTAATAATTGTTCTTTTGTTTCGACTTGTTTTTTTTCTTCCATAATTAATATTCCTCCCTATTAAAAATTGTAACTGCTTGAGTTAAAAATATGTTCACTGGTTTATCTATTACAACCATTGTAGAACCGTCTTTGAATATCTTTTGTGAGATATTTGGGAACTTAGAATAGCATATTGTATCGTGCCCTTTGGATTTGTAAAATATTTTATTTTTTACATCATATATGTAAATATCAAATAGCAAACAATCAGCATACCCAGACAATTCTTCATTTTTATCGTTTTGAGTGTCTTCTGTAGGATATGTATGAATTATTGTTCTGCCGTCAATTTTTATACCTTCTAAAAAATCTGGTAATTCCCTTTCCGTATATCGTGAGAATGTCTCTTTTATTAATTCTTTTGATTTATTGCTTATGTTTACCATTTTCTACTTCCTTATTAGGTTTTTCTGAATAAGTATCTAAAATTTTTTGCTTTTCTTCAAATTCCGTCAATGCAGTTTGAACAAATTTAATGTGTGATAAATTTCCATCAATAATTGATTTAGCACAATACTTATATATAGGTGCTGTCACAGATTTAATTCCAAAACTATAATTTAACAAATCTTCTTTTAGTTTTTTGTTTTTCACTTTACCAGTAAGTTTAGTTTTAATTAAATAATCTCTTAATTGTATAAAATCTTGAAGAGTATCTTTTGTGACGCAATTTTCTTTTAATTCTTGTAATTGTGTAATTATTTCTTTTTCGTTCATATCTTTATTTTTCCTTTTAATCCATTCTAATCTAAAAAACCAAACAAAACTTTTTGGGTGTAGTTTAAGCCACAAGATTAATGCTATACCATATAATATTAAGAATGTAATCCCTATTGCTAACTCTATTCTCATTATACTTCCTCCCAACTAACTGAAAACAAAGTATTAATTTTTGGTAATTTTTTAAGTTCAACTTTATATTCAGTTTTGTTTATTTGTGTAATGATATAATCTTTTTTATTTAATATGAATGGCGAACAGTTATCTATAACAAGATATATAACTCTTTCATTTGCTAAAAAATCTTTTGTTGTGCAATTTCCACCTTCGACACAAATTGATTTAATTTTTTCAAGTGGAAATTTAACTGGAAGCCAACAATCTTTTTGACT
>JAFWWV010000055.1 GCA_017523305.1 Clostridia bacterium | reverse complement strand
TTGGTTTCTTTTGGTTTTTTGCAATTGCTGGTGCAATAATTCTTAATATTTTCTTTTATGGTAAAATCGTAGGTTCTTTTATTGACGCGATAGTTCTTGGTTTAGCTGGATTTGTTTTTGGTGGTGATATTGGCGCTATATTTGGACGTGCTATGGGTGAGCTTTTTGTTAGTAAAAAAAGAAAACAAAAAGATTCAGAAGCAAAAGCAAAATGTAGAGAACTTAATAAAAAATATAACCTTAGAAAAATTGTTCCCCCAGATGTAGAAGGCTGTATAGATAAGTATTGTCCAGAGTGTGGTGCAGATGTTGAAATTATTAATACTGAAGAAAGAGTAGGATATATTGGAAATCAACCTGCAAAGAACATAATTAGAACCGTATATAAATGTAAAGATTGTGGTTTTATGTATTATAGTAATAAGTCAACGGCAAAAAAAGAACATACAGAGTGGACTCGTACTAAATATGGTGACGGTGTAGAGTATGACCATGATTTTAAGAGAACAGTTTACAGAGATGAAGATATTGAATATGGAACTGATGAAAAATGTTCAGTATATGCTTCAGTAGCTTTACGAAGACATAGTAAGAAACAAACCGTAAATGAAACTAAAGAAAAATATGGGAAAGATTATATAAAAGATTAGATAAAAATAAAAAATATTGTAAATCTAGTAAAAAGTAGGGAAAGATGTAAGTGGAAAAAACAGAAGAAAAATTGAAAGATAACAAAGAAAATATTCTTTATAAAAAACCAACAAAAAACCTAGAAGAAGCAAAGGCAAGAGTAGGAAGAAGATTTAAACTAAATTCATATGGTTTAGCAGAAGAACCAGCAGGTCATTTTAGTGATTATATAGTTCCTAATGCCATATTTCTTGGTATTGCTTGTGCAATTCTTTCGATTATTATTTTTTATGGTAATGTTTCAGATGTTATTTTTAATGCAATAATTTTTGATTTTATTTTAAACGTACTTGTTTTTGGTATAGCTGGGGGTGTTGTTGGTGCTTTAGTAGGTGCTTTAAATGGTTTTATTCTTGCTCTTGCTTTTTATAATTCTGATATAAAGAAAAGCGAAGAAGACGAGATAAAAAGATGCGAAGCACTTAATAGAAAGTATAATCTTAGAAAAATTGATTCAAAACAAATTGAAGTTCAAAAAGCAATAGTTCATTCAAATCGAGATATAGAACATTTTTGTCCAGAATGTGGTGGTAAAGTTAACCTTATTACATTAGAAAATAAAATTGGTTTTATTGAAGAAAATCCTGTATCTATGAAAATAAAAACATATGAGTGTGAAGATTGTGGTTTTTCTTATTATAGCGAAAATACAATAATTGAAAATAAAGACAAATCTTCCAATTCAAATAATGATAAAAAATCAACTGTTAGTAAAACTGAGTCATTAATATATAAAACTGACAAGAAATGTTCTGAAATGACATCAAGAATTTTTAATGAAAAAGCTTATAAAAAAACTATTAATTAATTACTAAAAAGCACTTAACAAAAAAAACAATAAAAGGCTAAGAATTTTTGTTCTTAGCTTTTTTATTTTGCACATTGACAAAAGACGTGTGGTGTGTTAAAAAATATGTGTAGCATTTCAATTAGTCCATTCGCGATGTGTTACATAAGAACAATAATAAAGACTAGGTTAAAATCTTCTTTATGAATGGCAAAAAAATAAATCAAATAAGCAATTATTATGGTTGTTTTTTGCTGTTTGTATAAAGGAGGTTTTTTATTTTTTACAACCAAAAATTTATAAAAAAAAGGAAAAGAAAAAATGAGCGAATTTAATTATGAGAAAGTTGCCAAAGAAATTGGTTGGAGTTTTGACAAAGTAAATTACACTTGTGTTCAAGATGTTGATTTTAATTATTATGAACAAGTAAAAAATCACATAAAAAATAAAACTGTTATGTTAGATATTGGTTGTGGTAGTGGTGAAAAAGCTTGTAAGTTTTTTTCAGAAGCAAGCAAAATATTTATGATAGATACAGAAATTGAAATGTTAAAAAAGGCAAAAGAAAATGTTTCAAAATTATGTGAGAGTGCTCAACAAAAATTTGTATTATCAAAAGCAAGTGGATTAAAAAAATTAAAGTTTGAAGACGAGTCTTTAGATTTAGTTGTTTCAAGACATTGTGGCGCAAATATGAAAGAAGTTTTTAGAGTGTTAAAAAAAGGAGGTTTTTTTATTTCGCAAGATATTGATAAAGAAGACTGCTGGGATTTAAAACAAATATTTAATAGGGGACAATGTTTTGATAAAAAAATATCTGTAAAAGAAAAAACTTTAAAACAAATTTTAAAATTGGGTTTTACTAAAATTGAAGTATTAAACTTTACTCAAACAGAGTATTATAAAACAAAAGAAGACGTAATATTCTTATTAAAAAGAACTCCAATTTTAAATGGCTTTGACGAAATTGAAGATGAAAAATTATTAAACCTTTATATTCAAAAATTTTCAACAAACAACGGAATACAGTTAAATAGAAAGTTGTATGCTTTAAAATTAACAAAATAAAAAAAATATTTTAAAAATAAATAAAAAAAGTGTTGACAGTATTAACATTTGTTTAATATACTGCCAATGTAAGGAAAAGATTTTTAGATATGACAAAATTTAATATGTTTGCAGTTCTTTATAGCGTGATTATTAATGTCTTTTATTTTAAAAGGCAAAATTTTGTTATGTCAAAAATAGGATAATATTTTATAGTTAAATTTAAAAAATAAATTTAAAACTTAAAAATACCTGTTTTATGACAGGTGTTTTTTAATTTATAATTAACTGCAAATAACTTTCTTACAAAAAAATATAAAAAGGAAAAAAATAAAATGGAAGAAAATGGATTAAAGAAAAAATATGGATTATTTACGGCAATAGCAATGGTTATTGGTATTGTTATTGGTAGTGGCGTTTTCTTTAAAGCACAAAACATTTTAAATGCTACTGGTGGCGATATGTGGACGGGTATTCTTGCTTGGATTATTGGTGGTATTGCTATGGTAATTTGTGCATGTGCTTTTGCTTTAATTGCTACTAAGTACGAAAAAACAAACGGGGCTATAGACTATGCAGAGTCAACTTGTGGTAAGGGCTATGCTTACTATATGGGTTGGTTTATGGCTACCATTTACTACCCAGCAATGACTTCAGTTTTAGCATGGGTTAGTGCTAGATATTTCTGCGAATTAATTGGTTGGGATATTGCGGGGGCTGAGTGTATGACTATTGCTGGAACACTTCTTGTAGGTTCCTTTGTTTTAAACTCTCTTGCACCTAAAATTTCGGGTAAATTTCAAATTTCTACAACAGTTATTAAACTTATACCACTTATTATTATGATGGTTGTAGGTACCATTTACGGCTTAGCAACAGGCATTACTGTTGAGAACTTTACTGCTGCTGCAAACACTGCTACAGGTGATAGTGGTTTGTTTAAGGCTATTGTTGCAACTGCTTTTGCTTATGAAGGTTGGATTTGTGCAACTTCTATTAACTCAGAAATTAAAGACTCTAAAAAGAACTTACCAAAAGCTTTATTATGGGGTTCAATAGTTATTATTAGTATTTACATTTTATACTTTATTGGTGTTGCAGGTGCTGCAAGTACAACAGACCTTATAAATGGTGGTGCTACAGTTGCTTTCAATAACATTTTTGGTAATGTTGGTGGAACCATTTTAACTGTTTTTGTTATGGTTTCTTGCTTAGGAACATTAAACGGTTTAACAATGGGTAGTACAAGAGCAATGTATGGCATTGCTACTCGTGATTGTGGTCCAAGACCAAACACATTTAAAAATATTGATAGTCAAACAGATATGCCAGCAAATTCATGTTTTATTGGCTTATTAACTTGCTCATTATGGTTGTTATACTTCTTTGGTGCAAACTTAACTACACCTTGGTTTGGTTTGTTTAGTTTTGATAGTTCAGAATTGCCTATTATTACTATTTATGCTTTCTATATTCCAATATTTATTAACTGGATGAGAAAACAAAAAGAAGAAACTAAATTTAGAAGATTTGTTTTACCTATAATGGCAATTATTGCTTGTGTATTTATGGTTTTCTGCGCAATTATGGGGCATGGTGTTTTCCCATGTCAAGCAGCTGCTGAAAATGGAGAATTTTCATTCCCTGTATTATTCTACTTAATAGTTTTTGCTGCAATTATGTGTTTAGGTTGGTTGTTAAACAGAAAAAACAAAAAATTACAACCACAAGAATCTTTACAAGCTAAAGAAGAAAACGCTGAAGAACCTGCACCAGAAAATACTAAAACAGAAGAAACAGAAAAACAAGAAACAGAAGAAGAAAATAAAAAAGAACCTACCTCAACAAAACAAAAGAAAACCACAACCAACAAAAAGAAAACAAATAAAAAATAACAAAAAAGCCTAGTATTTTTTACTAGGCCTTTTTATTTAAAAGGTTATGCAAAAAAAAATTATTATGTTATAATCAAACTAATAACAAATAAAAAGGAATTTTTATGCAAAATAAAAGATATAATTTTTTTGTTGGTTCAATAATTTGTTTAATATGTTCATTAGTTGGAATATTTATTTTATTTGTTGATAGTTCTTTTTTTAGTTTAAACTTTTCAATACTTTTAATGCTGTTTTTTATTACAAGTATTTTCAATTTTTATACTTTAAAAACACACAAATTAACTGAATCTGATTTTAGTTTAGAAAAAGGTTCTCACATTTCGACATTTGTTGTGAATTTTGCGTTTATGGTTGTTTTTCTACTTTGTAAAAAAATAATAGGATTTTTAATTTTTATGATTTTTTTAACAGGAAATGTTTTAATGTTGGTGGATTTTTTTAAAAATATTTCAAATAAAAAAGGAGAGAATTTACAAATGAAAAGAGGAATGTTTTTAGCAGGGGCAATTATTGCTTTAGTAACATGTTCAATATCTTTATTATCTTCAACTGTTACTTTCTTTTCGCTTATAGATTATTTT
>JAFWWV010000054.1 GCA_017523305.1 Clostridia bacterium | reverse complement strand
TTCGTGTATGGTAGGATATTTTGTAGATTTAGCAAATTCACTCCATAATAAAAATATTAGAGATAGAAATTTATCAAACATTATATCCAACCATAAAATCGCATTAGAAAGAATGTTGTACTGTTTCTTTAGAGTTATGCTCGAAGTATATAAAGAAAATGATTCAGGCGAATTGTATAAATCATCTATTAAAGATATTAAAAACAATTTAAACAAAAAGTTTGAGAAGTATGATAATGAATGTTTTATAACCCAAAATGGATCATCTATAGTTTTGCACGATTTGTATACTAAACATCAAATTGCCATTCAAATAATGAAAATGGCAGATAATAAATTATTGTATCTTTCAAAAGCGATAGACGCAATAATTAAACAAGACAAATATGGTTTACTTAATTATTATGATGAAAATGAAATTGATTATTTAACAAATATTACAAACTATATTTTGCCTGAAAGCGAAGGACAATTAAGTGATTATTTTTCAATCTTTGAAACTTTGATTGATAATAATTTTTGTAAGATTTTAAACATTAATGATATTGAGAATTATAACTTTTACTATAAAGATAAAAAATGTGTTATACACACAAGTAAGGGGAAAATTTTTTCTGCTTTTGAAAGATTCAAAGATTTTAAAAGTTCAGAGGCGAAGGATATTTTTAAGGAAAATTTATGAAACTAAAATTTAAAAAGCAAGAATTTCAAGACAATGCTGTAATGAGTGTTGTGGATTTGTTTAGAGGCTGTGCAAGTGCACCGTCAACTTTTTCAGTGCAAAAAATGGACCTTGTGGATATTTCTCACGATGAATTATTGGGATATGCAAATAATTTAGATTTATCATTAGAGCAAATACAAGAAAATTTAAAAGCTGTTCAGGATAGAAACCTGTTGCCTTTAACCGATTTGCAAGAATTAAGATTTAATATTGAAATGGAAACAGGAACAGGTAAAACCTTTGTTTATACAAAAACCATTTTAGAACTACATAAACAATATGGATTTAATAAGTTTGTGATTGTTGTGCCAAGCGTTGCTATTCGTGAAGGTGTATATAAATCAATGCAAACCACTCGTGATTATTTTAAGCAAGAATACGAAGGGATTACGGTAAAACCATTTATCTATAATTCTGCTAAAAGACACGAAGTTAGAGATTTTGCATTATCAAACAATTTAGAAGTTATGATTGTAAACATTGACGCTTTTAAAAAGAACGAAAACTTATTTAACCAAGTAAGTGATACTATGGCAAAATCAGCAAAAGAGTTTTTAAGAGAATGTCGTCCTATTATAATCATTGACGAGCCACAAAGTGTTGATAATACAGTAAAAGCAAGAGAAGCAATAACAAGTTTAAATCCTTTGTTTGAGTTAAGATATTCTGCTACCCACAGACAAAAAATAAATACAGTTTATAGATTAACGCCTGTTGATGCTTATAATATGAACATTGTTAAGCAAATCTGCGTTGTAAACAATAAATCTTGTTGACGATTTTAACAAACCATATATCAAACTTTTAGAAGTTAATAATAAAAATGGATACACAGCAAAATTATAGCTTGATTGTGCTGGAACAAATGGCGCAGTTAAAAGAGTTGTGAAAACAGTAAAGCCAAATAGCAACCTTGAAACCATTACAGGCAGAAGCATTTATGAAGGTTATGTTATTGCTGGAATAAATGCAATGGAAGGATTTGAAGAAATAGAATTTACAAACACTGAATTTTTAAGTTTAGGTAAAGCTATTGGTGATATAGATGAACTAACTAAAAAGAGAGAACAAATTAAAAGAACTATTGAAGCTCACCTTGATAAAGAAAGAGTTTATATTAAAAAAGGTATAAAAGTTTTATCATTATTCTTTATTGATGAAGTTGCTAAATATAGAGATTATGACTCGGAAGATACAAAAGGCGTTTATGCTAAAATGTTTGAAGAATGTTATAACGAATTAATTGAGCAACCTAAATATAAAGAAGTAAAAGATTTCTTTAACAAAGAAGCAAATGAAGTCCACGATGGATATTTCAGTAAAGACAAAAAAGGTAAAATCAAAAATACTAATGGCGATACTGTTGATGACTATTCTACATACAACACAATTATGAAAGATAAAGAATGGTTGTTGTCGTTTGATTGTCCTTTAAGATTTATCTTCTCTCACTCTGCACTTAAAGAAGGTTGGGATAACCCAAATGTATTCCAAATTTGCACTTTAATTGAGAACAGAACAACTTTCACTTGTAGGCAAAAAATTGGTCGTGGTTTGCGTTTATGTGTTGACCAAACTGGTGAAAGAATAGATGACAAAGGTATAAACATTTTACATGTTATTGCTGAAGAAAGTTTTGCTGACTTTGCCGACAAACTTCAAAAAGAAATTGAAGATGAAACAGGAGTTAAATTCGGTATTCTTGATATTGATATGTTTGTAAATATTTCATATACAGATGAAAATGGTGTAGAAAAGCAAACAAGTGCAACAGATGCTCGTGGAATTTTAGAGCATTTTAGAGCAAAAAATTATATAGACACAAAAGGCAAAATTAAAGATACTTTAAAAAATGATTTACTTGCTGGAAAAGTTGATTTGCCAAAGAAATTTGAAAGAGCAAAAGACAGAATTATTAAACAAATAGAAAACGCTGATAAGAAAGTCGTTATTATGCCTTCATATAAGCAAGTTAGTGTTAAAAGAAAAGATGATGTTTTTGAAAATGATGCTTTTATAGAATTATGGAATAAGTTAAAACAAAAAACAATTTATCGCATTAATATGAATAAAGACACTCTTATTGAAAAATGTGTTAAAGCAATAAGTGAGATGGACCAAATTGGTAAGACAAAAATTTCAAAAGAAACCGTTAAACTTAACATTCAAAAATCTGGTGTTGATTATACTTCACAAGGTGCAAGATTTGAAGAAACTGACACGCAAGTTTTAATACCTGACATTGTTGGAAATTTAGCAAAGAATTGTAAACTTACTCGTGATACAATAGGACAAATTCTATTAAAATCTGAAAGATTGCAAGATTTTGTAAATAACCCACAAAGATTTATTGAACAAACAACTGAAATTATAAACAATGTTAGAGCAAATGAATGTATTGACGGAATAACTTATACAAAATTGCCGGGCAAATCTTATTCATTTACAGAATTATTTGACTATGAAAACAACAGCGAAGTGTTTGCGTTTTTAGATAAAACAGCAGTTGCAGTTGAACACTCGTTATACGACCATATCATTTATGATAATTCACAAGTTGAAAGAAATTTTGCATTAGAGTTGGATAATTATACAGAAGTAAAACTTTTCTTTAAAATACCAGATAAATTTAAAATACCAACTCCAATAGGTAATTATAATCCTGACTGGGCTGTATATGTTGAAACTGATAATGAAAAGAAACTTTACTTTGTTATTGAAACAAAAGGCTCAACAAACTACATTGATTTAAGGGATAAAGAAAGCATTAAAATCAAGTGTGGTAAAAAACATTTTGAAGCACTTGGTGCTGATGTTAAATTTGATGTTACAAAAACATTTAGAAGCTTTAAAGAAAAGCATAGTTAATAAACACAGTGTAAAACTCTGCATTTGAATGGCAGGGTTTTTTAATGCAAAAAAAAAGGAAGGTGTGAAATCAGGGTTTGGCCTTTATTTTAAAGGGGTTGAATGTGCGTTTTGTCATACGAAAACGATATATTATGAGGGGGAAGAAATAGTTTTTCAGAATTTATGAGATAAATAGACTAAAGAAATCTAGATTTATGGATTTCTTTTTTAATACATTTTTTCAAAAAAATATTAAAAATTCAAATAAAGTTTTTAAAAGTGTCCTACAGACGGAGCGCTTTGGCGTTTAAACTACGATTAAACTTTTCTAAAAAAAGTTTTTAAAAGTGTTCTACATGTCTGAACACTTTAGATTTTATACTGATATTCAAATTATAAATAAAGGAGGTAAAATGGGATTTATTTAAGTAGCTTATTTCCACAAAAATAGAATGGAGGCTTAAATGG
>JAFWWV010000053.1 GCA_017523305.1 Clostridia bacterium | reverse complement strand
TATTTAAGTGGACATACCTTCTTGTTGTTGCCATATCACTATGTCTCATTGCTTCTTGTGTTAATGCAAGGTCCAAAGTTTTATCATAAACTGAAGTTCCGAAATAGTGCCTTAATGTGTGTGGTGAAATTTTTTCACTATTTTTAATAGGAACTTTATTGCACATATTTTTAATTTGGTTATAAAAAGAATTTGGGTCTATTTTATTTCCATTTTCTAAATTTTTTGGTCTCTTTTTATGGTTTTCTATATCATTAATTCCAGAAACAAAAATGTAACCAAGGTCTTTACCACCCATTTGAATATATTTTTCCATATTTTGTTTTCTTTCTGTTTTAATATAATTTTGTATATCTTCAATAACTTCGCTGTTAATAGTTTGCATTCTAATTTTAGAGCCCTTACCAACAATTCTAATTTGATTTCCTATAATATCAGAAATTTTTAAATTACATATTTCTTTTCTACGAAGTCCACTATAAATACAAAGTTTGACCATAACAAACATTCTGTTATTTTTAGTATGCTTTTTTATAGTTTGCATAATAGTTTTCATTTCTTCTTCTGAAGGGCAATATTTAGGCTCTGCATCATTTTTTAATCTTTTAATTCCAAAAACAGAATTATTTTGTTTAATAATATTATTATAATTAGCCCATCTATAGAATAATTTTGCTGTTTCAATATAAGAATTTGTTGTGTTATTTGACCATTTAAGTTCTGAACTTAATTCATAAAGTTTGTAAATGTCTTCTACTTTGAATTCTTCAACATCTTTTATTGTTTTAAAGTCCATTACATTAAAAAAGACACAAATCTCTTTTTCTACTCGCTTGATTGTGTCCTGGCTGTTTCTTGCATACATACCAAGCCAATTTTTTACTTCTGGAATGTTTGCAAGAACACTTCTATCAAAAATATTTTTCATTAATTTACCTACCTTTTAATTCTTTATTATTATAATACTATACAAAATTAATGTCAAACAATTTTTGCACAATTTTGCATAATTTTGCATAATTATTTTTATTAAATAAGGCACCAAATTTTATTAAAAACAAGGTGCCTTAAATAACATTAGTCTTTATTTTCTGTGTTTTCGTTTTCTTCTTTAATTTCAACTTCTACTTTTTCAAGTTCTTCTGAAGTTGCTTCTTCTGATTTTTCTGTTTCAATTAAACCTTTTTTTACTTTTTTCTCGTAAAAGTATTTTTTAATTACTTTAATAGTATAAGGAATTAAATCAATACTAAACAATACAGCGAAAACTAAAAATGCGATTGCTGGAATAACTAAAATTCCTACTAAAAAGCCAATCCAAAACATAAATAAACTCCTCCTTTTTTTGTTTTTTTATCCAAAGTGCAAAGCACGATTTGGTGCTGTTATACTTCTTTTCGAAGTATTTCTGTTGCTTCTAATTCAGAACATTTAAGCAACTTCATTTTCTTTTTTATCATTGTTTCTACATCGTGGTCTTTAAATAATGTTGCATTATAATCTTTTTCTAAAAGTTTTTTATTCAACTTATTTAATATTATTATTTTATTGTCTTTAATTTTGAGAGTCCTTGCCTTTATGCCATACTCATTCATTATTATCTTCTACCCCTAAACTGTTATTTATTAAATTTGATATTTTATAAGGTTCTTTATCTTCCCAAACAATATTTAAAAATAATTTTGGAAATATATCTATCGGTTTGTAATTATCACTTGCCCAATAACCCGTTCTTACTGATTTTTGTGGTTTCGTTTCATATAAATTCAAATCTCCGTTTTTATCTCTTGCTATCCATTTGTATTTTGAATTTATATTTTCTAAAATAATTTTTTCAATTTCAGATATATTCACTTTTATTTTTCCTTTTCTTCTTTATTTTCTGTTATAAGTTCTGCAAGTTTTTCACTACTTTTTTCTATAACTTTTTTATGTTTTTCAAAATTCTTTTGACAAATATCATAATCATATAATCCTAAATCTTTATTAAATTTTATATTAAACATTTTACACAAAGAATACTCAATTTTCTTTCTCATTTCTGTTGTGCATTTATTGTCTAAAATTATTGTCCTGGCATTTATCAAAAAAGAAAGTTCCATACATTTTTCTAAATATGTATTCATCATATCTATTGTAAAAACTTTATCTCCAGCCCAGTCAGATGGATTAAAGACATTTATTAAAGAAAAACAATCTTC
>JAFWWV010000052.1 GCA_017523305.1 Clostridia bacterium | reverse complement strand
TAAAAAGAGAAATCGTTGATGCTGTTAATGATGGTCAGTATCATGATGTTATTTTAACAACCAATGCTTTATCTATAGAAAAAGACAGGCGTGATGCTAGATATATTAAAACAATTCGTGATATAAGAATTGTTTATGGTTTAAAATCTGGTGGTTGTTTAATTTTGGGAGGTAATCTTGGCTGTTCGTTTGTTCAGCCACTTGGAGGCGAATTCTTTGTTAAAAAAGCATACATAGACGAAAAAACAGATTTTAATTCTATAAAAGGTGTTCATACTGAACTTGTGTTTTCTAATAACCCAATGAGTATATCAGAAATACAGTCTTTAATGGAAAAGATAGTTTTAGATGATGATTTTGTATTTAATTTATCTCAATTTGATGAATTTATGGATATTTTCACATTTTATAAAACTTTATCTAGTGAGTTAAATAACAATACAACCTATAATATCATCTCTACTTCAGAACCTTATTATTATGTTCCTGTAGATATAAAAGATATTGAGATTGAAGAAAATAATCAAATTGTAAACCTTAATGGAATTGTAATTGGTTATACTTTAGAAGATTATAAGTATGATATGCTTTCAAGTGAACAACAAGATAAAGTTCGCAGATTATATAACATAAAAATTGACACTGATGAGAAATCTATAAAGAAAATTAAAAGTTTTGCAGACAACTTGTATGTAAGTGAATACAAAGAAGTTGATGATAGAAATTCAAGAGATTTGATTGGTTTTGAACTTGTTAATATAACAAAAGAAAAAGAATTCTTAATATTATCAGGAGAAGTAGACAACTTCTCTAAACATAAATATCTTAACTTGTATGATATGGGACAAAAAGTTAAATTAGAATCTATTGACAATTCATTAAGATTGATTAACCAAGGAGCTTCAGGTGCTGCTGCAGAATTATTAGAATATATTATTGGATCAAAACCAATGCCTAATAATTATGATGCTCAAAAAGATATTTCAAACAAAGAAAAGTATGTCGAAGGATTAGATCCATCACAAAAAGCTGCTTTTATGATGGCAACTGATGGTTCTCCTGTAAGTTTGATAAAAGGACCTCCGGGCACAGGTAAAACTTATGTTATTAATGCAATAGTCCAATATATTACAAAAGAATTAAAACAAAAAGTAGTAATATCTTCTCAAACGCATGTTGCTATAGACAATGTTTTAGATGAGCTTATGGAAAATTACGACTTAATTATTCCTAACAGAATTACAAATAGACGAAATAAATATTCAGGTAAAGAGATTGATTCTACCCTATACAAGACTTGGGCTAAAAAATTCACCGAACACAATAAAAGAAGTTCTAACAAAACATTGTCAAAACAAATAGAAAAAGACTTGGCTGATTTTAAGGGACTTTCAAGATTTAAGTTTTCTGAAATGGTAGAAACTTCTGATTATTCTGTATTGGGTGCGACTACAACAACTAGTGCTATAGGTGGCAAAAAGGGTTTAGATTTATTAGAGGGATATGATTGGCTTATAATAGATGAAATTTCAAAGTGTCCTATTACAGAGGTTTTGAGATATTTACCTTATGTTGAAAAAATTATAATGGTTGGAGATGACTTTCAGTTAGCTCCAAAACTAGAATTTGAAAAAGACGAAGTGCAAGACCTTCCTTCTTATGATGAGGATAAATTTGAAAAATTAAAAAGCATATATGAAAAATCAGTTTTTGCAAACACTCTAAATAAAGCAAAAGATGCAGGAAGATTAATTACATTAAATGTAAACTATCGTTCAGTTAAAGATGTTCTTAATGCTTATAATATCTTCTACGGATATACACTTGGAAATATGCGAGAAAAAGTAAGACCAAGTAAGGTAAGTTTTACCGATAAATATCCTCAATTAAACGAAAAAGATATATTCTTTGTAGATGTTAAAAATGGCAAGGAGGCAACCTTTGGAACTTCTAGATATAACACAGAAGAACTTTGTGCAACCGCTGATGTATTAAAAGTTTTAATTGAAAACACAAATAACGCAACATCTGTTTCCGTATCAGCAATCTTCCCATATGCTGCGCAAATAGAAAAATTTCAAAAAGAATATTTGGAGCTAATAAATATTGCTAAAAAAACTTTTAAATCATTTGAAATTGATACAGTTGATGCTTTCCAAGGTAGAGAGACTGATATTGTTTTGGTTAATACTGTTGTTACAGACTCATCAAGAAAAAACTTCTTGAATGATTTTAGAAGAATTAATGTTTCCATGTCGAGAGCAAGAGATAAACTTTTTGTTTTTGGCAACCCAATAACATTATCAAAAATAGAAATGAAAGTTGGTGATGGAGATAAAAGAAGATATTTCAAAGATATTATAGATGATATTCAAAGATTTGGATACAAAATTCAATATGAAGGAGGTTTGTCTTATGAGTCTACAAGTAAGTCTAAAATTGAAATTAACTAAACAAATAAAAACTATTAAAATTAAATATAATACCTTTGAAAAGGCTACATTTGATGAATTTTTGACGGCAAGTCTAGCATTAAGAGCTAAAAGCGATGATAATGCTTTTCAATACATAGATGAAATAACAGGTGCAGGTAGTTTAAATGCCCATTTTAAAAACCTATATTCTCAAGCAAAAGAATTTAATGAAGAACAGCTTTCAAATATTATGAAAAACTCACTATATCCAATTTTAAAAGTGGATACAACAAATAGATATGATTATTATCCTGAACTTAATATTTCTATATATAATGGGACAATATACGATGGAGATTTTGGTACATATGAAGATTTGATGGAAAAAATCTATATGCACGAAAAAGTAATTGAATATAATGTAGATTTAACAAAAGTTCATGATAAGCCAGAACCTTATTCAGTATTGTTTGATGATAAAAAAATTAGTGTTAAACTTGCAAACAAATGGATTGATTTGCCTGAAGAAATCTTTACTGAATTGTTTACGAATGAGTTAGATAAAATAACTTTATATAAAGGCACAATTCATCAAGGAGTAGATGGTTTGGGTTGGAACACTCTAACAACTTCAACTATAAACAACATGTATGCAAATAAAAATTTCTTCTATGATGAAGGTGGTAATCATTGTCAAATTAGAAATGATAATATAAGAAAAACTATTGTTTCTGAAATACATGGATTTTATATTTATCGTGAAGAAATTATTAGGTATGAAGAAAGCGCAGAAATGAGCAAGAAAACCTTAGCAACTTTATTTGAGAATAAATCAATCAATGAATTCAAAACGAAATCGTTAATTGTAATATTAGGAATGTGCGAAGATTTAGAGGCTCAAGAGTGTTTGAATTACATACTCGAAAGAAAAGAATCAAAAGAGCTTTCTCAATTTGGTATAATGTTGCTTATGCAAGGATTAGAAAAGAAATGGAGTCCTGAAGTATTAAAAAGCTTTATGAAATATGCAGAAAAAGAACAAATATCTTACATATACAAAGCAAATCCTAGAATCAAATATTCTTTAGATGAACTTATTCAAGTCAATCCTGAATTTTTATCAAAAACTGATAAAAAAGTTGTTGATGAATATATGAAAGATGTTAATGCAAAAAGAGAAACTATTAAATCTATAATTGGCGAAGTTACATCAAGTGCTCTTAGAGAAAATGTTAAACAACTAAAATCATCTAAAGAAACAAAACAATTTACTAAACTAGCAAATGATTTAATTGGACATAACAAAGTAAACATCGATGATGCGGATAAATCAGAATTAGAAAAGATGTTAAAGAAATGTCTTGAATTAAAAGACCTCTCTGTTAAATTACAAAAAGAGTTAGATTTGCTAAATAAATAAACAAAAAAGACAATCGCTTTGATTGTCTTTTTTACAGGGACCATTTGGAGCCAACTATACCGACATAGACCGACTTAGAACGCCAAAAACAGGAAAGTTAGAAATTCATCATAAAAGCAAACCTTAAAATTTTAGACCGATTTAATACGCTAGTTCAAAAATAAGTTTGGCTCCACAATTTATATGTTTTTTGAGGAAAAATTTGCAAAAAAATAAATCCCTGTAAATACCGGAAAAGCCCGATAAATAAAGGGATTTAAGGCATTGGAGCTGATGACGGGGCTCGAACCCGTGAACCTCTGCCTTACCAAGGCAGTGCTCTACCTGCTGAGCTACATCAGCACAAATTGTTGCTCCACTTTTTTTGACGAGAAAATTGCTATAAAAAACTCGAGTTCAAAACTTACCAAGGAAGTGCTCTACCACTGAGCCACATTAGCAAAAAAATTTTTAATAGTTTTAAAAAGTAAAACATTGATATTTTATAGGTCTTTTAATGTTTTGTCAACATTTTTATTTATATGAAAAATAGATAAAAAAATAACGCAATAAAATAACAAATAAACATAAAAAAAGGGTTAGAAAAAATTATATTTTCTAACCCTTTAAAATTAATTTAAGCAACACCATCTGCTGGCCAAGTTCTATTTTCAGCAAACCAAGTAGTTTCTTTTAAAATTGTATTATTGTTTGTACAATTTATTGAGTAACCATTTTTATTAGATGTAAAAATAATATCTCCGTTCATTGATTCAAACTTATCAAATTGTTCGTTATCAAGTTCTGTTTTTGTGTTTGTACAAACAGTTGTTACATAACAATTTTTTGTGTATTTTGCAATACGATTAATTGCATCTTGAGTAGGGAAGGTATTGTTATGATTTGTTGTATATTCGGTTGCACCTGCACAGCAAGTAAAAACAACATTTTTAGGTTTAATTACTTCAAGTAAAGCATTGTTGCTACTTGTTTTACTTCCGTGGTGACCTGCTTTAAATAAAACACATTCTGGTAAAGTATTTTTTTGTACTAAATATTCTTCACCTTCTAGTTCAAGGTCGCCAGTAAGTAAAATATTGTTACTACCTTGTGAGATTAATAAACATACTGAATAATTATTTTCGTCACTTGTTTGGTTGTAGTAATAGTAGTTATCTAAAATTGTTAAGGTAATACCATCGCCTAAATCAAAAACTTTTTGAAAATCTGGTTGATTATAGTTGCTAACAGCAATGTGTTTTGCACCTGCAGCCACTTCAGCATCTCTTTCATTTACATAATTTGTATAAACTTTAGTTGGAGTTTTGTTTCCACCAACATCACCAAATTTTGAAGCTTCACCAAAGTCGATGATGTTTTCTACTTCATAAGCTTTAAATATTCCATCACGGGAACTTGTTGATGGAAATGCTGCAATATGGTCTTGGTGAGCGTGTGTTGCTACTAAATATTCAAGTTTACCATCTTTGCAATATGTATTAACATAATTAATAATTGTTGTTGCGCTGTTTTGACGAGAACCTGCGTCAATTAAAATATCGTTATCGTTTGCTTTAATATAAATGCAATCGCCTGCGTATTTATTACCGAGTTCTAAAAAGTGAACAGAAAGGTCCCCACTTGCAATTGTAAAAAGTGTATCTGACTCGGGCGAAAATGCAAATACGTATGTGCTTGCACCACCAACAACACCTATAATAAAGGCGATAACTGAAAATATAAATGTTTTTATTTTTGTTTTACTTCTCATTTATTTGTTTCTCCTTTTTTATTAAATGTAAAATGGTGTTAAATAATTTTTAAAACTGTAACTTGTTGGGGTGTAAGAATCTTCTTCGCCTTCATAATCTTCTGTTTCGTTTGAAACAATAGTAATTGTTCTTATAAGTTTTACATCTTTAAACCTAAAAGAACTGGTTGTGTACATTATTTGATAAACACCTTCTTGAGTAGTATCAATTTTGTCAAAACCTTCTATAACTTCGTTGCCTTTATAAATTGTTATATTGGCTTCGCTACTAATATCTTTGCCAAAAGCCACAATTTTTACGCCTTCGTCGGCATAGGTTTCGTTTATACTTAAAGAAATTGATTTTCTTCCATTAATTTCAAAACAATCGTCTTTGCAAACAAATTGTAAAACAAAAAAACTTGCAACTGTACCTATTATAAAGAAAAATGCAATAATTAATTTTGCTATATTAGGTAATCTTTTTGCACTTTTTTCTGCTTGTTCAGCAAAATAAGCATTTCTATTTGTTCCTTTGCCACCACTTGATGATTTTGAACTATTAGAAACAGCTTTTTTAAACTTTTTTATATATTTTTCCATATAGAAAAACCGCCTTTTAATAGTAAAATTAACTATGTTATATTATCATATTTATCTTCAAACAAAAAATGTTTAAAAACAAAAATTTTTAACTATTAAAAATTTGTTAAAGTGTTACAAAAATGATAAAATTTTGTTGTAAAAGGAAAAATAAAAAATGGAAATTATTTTAGCAAGCAAAAGTCCAAGAAGAAAAGAATTGTTATCAACAATTGTTAATGATTTTAAAATTATAGAATCTACTTTTGACGAAAGTAGCATAAAAATTAACAACCCTAAAAAATTAGTTAAAGCTTTAGCTCAAGGTAAGTGCGAAAAAGTTTTTAACGAAACAACGGGTGTTAGATGTGTAATTGGTGCAGATAGTATTGTAGTTGTAAATAACAAAGTTTTAGGTAAACCAAAAACCGAAGAAAAAGCAAAAGAGATGTTAAGGCTTATTAGTGGAACAAAACACCAAGTTTTAACAGGAATGTGCATAAAATATACTTTTGATAATGAACTTGTTTCACAACTAAGTTTTGTTTGTTCTTCAACAGTTTATTTTAAAAAGTTAGATGAAAAAGAAATTGAAGAGTATGTTAATTCTAAAGAACCTTTAGATAAAGCAGGGGCATATGCAATTCAAGGTTTAGCAGGAAAGTTTGTTGAAAAAATAAATGGTTCTTTTCACAATATTGTAGGGCTTCCAGTTGCACAATTATATAGTGTTTTAAAACAAGAAAATATTATTTAAATTTATAAATTTTAAGCAAAAAAAAGACCTTAGGAAAATAACCTAAAGTCTTTTTTATTTAATTGTTAATTAAAAAATGCTTACAACGTTAGCCCAAGTTCCTGGGAAGAATTGGAATATAACGATAATAGCAAGTAAAATTAAAAATACTAATTTGAAAAGGAATCCTCTTTTTACAGCTGCTTCAAGACCAACAATGGCAACAACAGCTAAAGCTGCATAACTTTTTGCAACAACTAAAATGTTGTAAAATGTGCCTTGTGGAATAAATTGCCATGTGCCGTTAATAATTAAAACAGCATATAAAACAACTGTTAAAAAACCAAGAATTTCGCCTAAAAGATCAAGAACCTTTTCTAGTTTTTCATTTTTATTTTCCATTAACAAAAATCTCCTTTTTTTTATGTTATAGTTATTTTATCACAATAAAATATGTTTAGTCAAAAATAAAAGTGAAAATTTTTTTAAACAGCAAACTATATAAAGATAAAAAACTTGTTAAAAGTATTTTGAAATACACTTAATGTTTGTTAAAATATTACATAAACTAAAAGTAAATTATAAAATAATTTAAAGTATAAAAGGGGAAGAAGTTAAGATGAAAAAAACTAAATGGTTAAGTTTATTTTTGCTTATTATTAGTTTTTGTTGCCTTGCTTTTTTTGGTAACAGTGATTTAAAACTAACAGCTTCTGCTGCTTCAAACTCTGAAGTAAAAGATATTAACACAACAAACTATGCCGATACATATGATTTTGACGACACTTTGTGGAGAGTTGTAAGAGAACTTGCAAAACAATTCAACCCAAATAGTGACGGAACAGGTTTAAATCCAGTATCAGGTTTTAATGTTAACTTATTTAGCGAAGAGTATAAAACTGCAAATGTTTTAGATGGTGGTGCTGAAAAATCTGATGGTCAAAAGTTAAAAGAAGATTTAGCTAATGGTGTTTTAAACTTAACAACAGGTAAAAATGCAAGATATTCTTGTTTAGTTAATCGTTCACAAATTAAAGATATTACAGGTCTTAACAGTTTAGCTTTAAGCAATATTAAAACTTTAATTTTAAATGATAATGCTATTACTTCTATTAAAGCCGATCAACTTGAAACTTTAAACAACTTAAGAGTTTTAAGGGTAGAAAATAATGGTTTAACTAGTGTTAAATTAAACCCAGATGTAACAACAATTAATGAACTTCATTTTGCTAACAATAATTTAACTGCTCTTGACATGTCTAACCTTGCAATATATAACACAATTAAACCAAGTGTTGATTTATCAAACAACCAAGTTAGTGAAATAAATGGTTTTGTATATCCTACTTCAGGTTTATCAAAATTTGATTTATCTTTTAACAATTTAAGAGATCTTTCTGAAACAGAATTAAACACTTTAAACTCAAAAATGAGTGGTGGTGCAAAAGTTGATATTTTATTACAAGGTATTAAAAACCTTGACAGTTTAAAAGCTGGCGAAACAATTTCTATTTATCAAAGTGATAAAATTAATAAACTTTCAGTTGCAATTTCATATTCACCAGAAAGTTCACTTTATGTTGAATCAGGTGAAAATTTAATTTGCCAAACTGAAGGAAATAATGATGTTGAAACAATTTCTATTCCTGCAGGAAAGGTTACTATTGAATTTTTTAGCAATGGTACTTTAATTAACAAAACAAACTTTCCAACATTATCTACAAATTTGTTAGAAAAATTATCTTCTAAAAACTGCAATATTGCTTTAACAGCTCCAACTTTTGTTGCTTATGTTAATGGTGAAGAAGTTGAATCTTTAGACCAAGAAACAGATATTAAAGTTGTTTTTGGTGTAGAAAACGCAAGCAATATTCCTAATATAACAGATATTTTAAATAGTTCAGTTATCTATTCACAAACAGTTACAAAAACTTCTACTTACTCAGCTGTAAATAATCAATTAATTAACAAAAACGGCGACTATACTTGCAAAGCTTATATTCATTTTGATGGTATTAACAGTGAAGAAATTTCTGTTGACTTAACAAGAAAAGATATGTCAGGTATTACACTTGGTATTGTAATTATTGTAATTATTTTTGTAGTTTGTGCTGCTGGTGTTTATTTGGTTAAATGGATTAGAGAAGGTGCAAGCATTGCTCCACTTTCAGACAAAGAAATTTACAACTTAAATAGACGTAAAGCAAAGAAAATGGGTGAGAGTAGAGAAGACTTTATTGCTGACCTTGATAAACCAAGATACGAAACTAGTGTAACCGAAAAAGGTTATAATGATAACGAAAAAGATTTTATCGAGAACTTAAACGAAGAACCAAAAAATTATAATATTGATTATAAAAACGTAAAACTTGATAAAAATGATATGCCAGAAGATATTTAATTTTAAAGGACAAAATAATGTCAAAAAAAACTAATTTAAATAGTTTAAAAAAAGTAGTTGTAATAACAGGTGCTTCTAGTGGGATAGGTTTTACAACTGCTAAATATTTTGCAAATAAAAACTGGGTTGTTTATGGTTTAGCAAGAAGAGAAATTAAAGAAGAAAATATTAATTCAATTTCTTGTGACGTAACAGATAAAAATCAAGTTAAAAATGCAATAGAGCAAATTTATAAAAAAGAAAAACAAATTGATGTTTTAATTAACAATGCTGGCTTTGGTATTTCAGGTTCAGTAGAAAACCAAAAGTTAGAAGAAATTGAAAAAATGTTTAAGGTTAACTTTTTAGGTGCTGTTAATGTTACTCAAGAAGTTTTACCTATTATGCGTAAACAAGCAAATGGAAAAATTATTAATACAAGTTCTGTAGCAAGTATTTTTCCAATACCATTTCAATCATTTTACTCAGCAACAAAAGCTTCGCTTGATATATGGGCAAAAGCATTGAGAATGGAAGTAAAAAAACAAAACATTAAAGTATGTAATTTGTTGGTAGGTGATACCAAAACAGGGTTTACTGCAGTGCGTGAAAAAAACTTAGCAGACAAAAACACAATTTATGAAGAAGTTGTGGAAAAGTCAATTGCTAAAATGGAGCACGATGAACAAAATGGTAAAGATCCAATAACAGTTGCTAAACTTATGTTTAAACTAGCAAATAAAAATAAGTTGCCTGCAACTAAAACTGTAGGTTTTACATACAAGCTTTTGGTGTTTTTACAAAAAATACTCCCACAATCATTTATGCTTTGGGTAGTGGGTAAAATGTATTCCTAAAAGTAAAATAAAAAAAGTTATACACATTTTAAGAACTAATAGTGTATAACTTTTATTTTTATATTTTTTATAAAATTATTAGTTTTTATCAATAATAGTATATTAAAAGCAAAAATTATTTAAAAAAGTAGTAAAAATTAGTAAAAAACAACAATAAATACATAAAATCAACAAACTGTTGAGCGAAAATTTTAAACAAATTGTTTTCTTTATGCTAAAATTGGAGTGTTTTAAAAGGAGTGCAAAATGTTATCAAAAAATATTAAAACATTGAGAATGCAAAAAGGAATTACTCAAAAAGAACTTGCAGAAAAATTACATGTTACATCTCAAGCTGTTTCAAGGTGGGAACAAGGTGATGTTGAACCATCTATAGATACAATAAGTAATATGGCAAAACTTTTTGAAGTAACAACAGACGAACTTATTGGCGAGTTAAAAGTTAAAGTTGCAGAAGAAAAACCAGAAAAAGAAAAAGAAGAAAAAGTTACAAAAGAATCAGCAAAACCAGTTTTAGCTGTTTGTGAAAATTGTAACGAACCTATTTATGAAGGTAAAAATATAATTAGAAAAACTATTACTAACGGAGATGGTACAACAGGTTTTAAAGTTATATGTAATAACTGTCATAAAAAAGATGAAGAAGCAAAACTTGACGAACAAAAAAGATATGGTGTTTCTCAAAGAATAAAATCTTTTGTTTGGGGTGGTATTATAGCCGCTATTGTTTTGGCTTCAGGTATAGTTTATTTAAATTCACCTTTATCAGAATCAGGTGACATTATTATGGTACTTTTATTAAGTATAAGTGCTTTTACTTTTTCATCTTGTTTATTCTTAAAAAACAACTTTATAGAAGATAAGTTTTTAGATATTGCTTCTTGGGGTTTTGTTACTTTCCCTGGCCTTATTTTTGATTTAAGTTTTGATGGTATTATTTGGCTTATTGGTATGAAAATAATTTTCTGGTTATTAGGTTTTGTTTTAGGTTTCTTAGCAACATTACTTGCTTTATTTGTATCTCTTGCTTTAAGTTTGTTTGCTTATCCTTTTGCAATTGTAAGAAGTTTTAGACACCCAGAAATGACTGAAGAAGTTTAAAAGAAAATAAATTTCAATTTTGAATAAAAAAAGAATTAGTATTAAAACTAATTCTTTTTTTTGTTTACATAAAAAGTTATTTAATTGTTTTTAATATATTCATCATAAGTAATATATTTATCGTAATCTTTTTTGCTATTAATTTTAATAATTCTGTTTGCAACAGTTTCGGTTAACTCTTGGTCGCTAGAAGCAAAAAGTAAAACACCTTTAAAGTTTTGCATACCTTTGTTAAGTGCTGTAATACTTTCAAGGTCTAAGTGGTTGGTTGGTTCGTCAAGTAAAACAACGTTACCTTGTTCTAACATAATTTTTGAAAGCATACATCTTACTTTTTCACCACCACTTAAAACGTTTGATGGTTTTAATGCTTCTTCACCTGAGAATAACATTCTGCCAAGCCAACTACGTAGGAAAGTTGTATCTTTTTCTTTACTAAATTGACCAAGCCATTCTGTTAAATTTAAACTTTGTTTAAATAAGTCGTTATATTCTTTTGGTAGGTAAGAGTAAGTAATTGTTTTACCCCATTTAATTGTTCCTGTATAATCAGTATCTTTACCAGATAAAATATTAAATAAAACAGAAATTGTATTACTGTTATCACTTAAGAAAGCAATTTTATCTTCTTTATTAACAGTAAAACTAACTTTTTCAAAAAATCCTGGTTTTGTTAAATTTTCAACCATTAAAACGTCGTTGCCAATTTGTCTTTCATAGTTAAAAGCAATATATGGATATTTACGAGAAGATGGTTTAATATCTTCAATAGTTAATTTTTCTAACTCTTTTTTACGGCTGGTTGCTTGTTTACTTTTACTTGCATTAGCAGCAAACCTTGCAATAAAGTCTTGTAATTCTTTTGCTCTTGCTTCTGCTTTTTTATTTGCTTCTTTTTGTTGTCTTAAAATAAGTTGACTTGTTTCGTACCAGAAGTCATAGTTACCAACAAAAATTGAAATTTTACCATAGTCAACGTCACAAATATGTGTGCATACTTTGTTTAAAAAGTGACGGTTGTGGGAAACAGTAATAACAGTGTTTTCATAGTTAAGTAAAAAGTTTTCAAGCCATGCAATTGTTTTAACGTCAAGGTTGTTAGTTGGTTCGTCAAGTAACAAAATATCAGGGTTGCCAAATAAAGCTTGAGCAAGCAAAACTTTAACTTTAAGTTTACTATCTAAATCTTTCATTTGGGTTTGGAATAAACTGCTATCAATACCAATATCAGCAAGCAAACTTTCAGCGTTGCCTTCAGCTTCCCAACCATCAAGGTCAGCAAATTCTTGTTCAAGTTCACTAGCTAAAATACCATCGGCTTCAGTAAAATCTTCCTTCATATATAAAGCATCTTTTTGGTCCCAAATTTCCATTAATCTTTTGTGGCCTAAAAGTACAGTACGTAAAACTGTTTCGTTATCAAAAGCGTTTTGGTTTTGTTGTAAAACAGACATTCTTTCGTTTTTACCTAAAATAATTTCGCCTTTAGTTGTTTCAAGTTCGCCAGATAAAAGTTTTAAGAAAGTTGATTTACCAGCACCGTTTGCACCAATAACACCATAGCAATTACCTTTAGTGAATTTTAAATTAACATCACTAAATAATTTTCTACTGCCAAAATTAAGAGATACATTAATTACTTGTAACATGTTTTTATTTTCTTCCTTTTAAGTATTGTTAAATACTACACTATATTTTGTATTTAGTCAAATTTAAAAGGTTTTAAGAAATTTATTAAATACAAAATTAGGCAAAAAAATAACTCTTAGAAAATTAAAAGCAAATTGACTAAGAGTTTTTATTTAATAAATATATTATATCATATTTTTTGTTGTTTTGCAAGTATAGTAAAAATAAAAAAAAAGAAACCAATGTAATTTTACAATAAGTGTGTTAATGAAATCGCACTTATTTTTTTATTGCCATAAATTTTTGTTTTCATTATCAAAATTTGGTTTAAGGGGGTGTGTGTTTGAAACAGCGTAAATATAGTAAAGCTGAAAAGAAAGCTTT
>JAFWWV010000051.1 GCA_017523305.1 Clostridia bacterium | reverse complement strand
CTTTATGGTTTTTGTGATAAGGAAGAAAAAGATATTTTCTTAAAACTTATTAGTGTTAGTGGTGTAGGTCCTAAAGGGGCTATAGCAATTTTATCTAATATTAAGCCCGACGAACTTAGCAAAGTTATAGCCAAACAAGATGTCAAAGCATTGTCAAATGTTAAAGGAGTGGGCAAAAAAACGGCTGAAAGACTGCTTGTAGAACTTAAAGATAAGGTTGACGTGTTACCACTTGAAGTTTTAGGCGAAGTAAGGCTTGAAAGTCACGAAGTTGACGACGCTTGTGAAGTTTTAGTTAGTCTTGGACTTAGTAAAAACGAAGCAATTAAACTTGCTCAAAGTTGCTATCAAAAAGGCGATAGTGCTGAAGATATTATTTCAAAATCTCTTAGCCAAATGAGAAAATAATTTTTTATTTAATGTTTTTAAATTAAAGATTTATTAATAAAAAAATTTAAAGAAATAAAGGCTAGAAAAAATATACTTAAAAACAAACCAAATTTGTAAAGGGTAGATAAATGAACGAATTTATTAAAAGTACAAAAAATTTAAGCGAAGCAGAAATGGAAATTTCACTTAGACCAAGTAAACTTAGTGATTATGTTGGTCAAAGTAAAATTAAAGAAGGTTTAGGTATTTTTATTGAAGCTGCTAAAAACAGAAAAGAACCCCTAGACCACGTTTTACTTTATGGCCCACCAGGGTTAGGTAAAACAACACTTTCACATATTATTGCAACAGAACTTGGTTCACAACTTAAAGTTACTAGTGGTCCAGCCATTGAACACGCTGCTGACCTTGCTGCAATTTTAACAAACTTACAAAAAAATGATGTTTTATTTATTGACGAAATTCATAGATTAAACCACTCTGTTGAAGAAATTTTATATCCAGCTATGGAAGATTTTTCTCTTGACTTTATTGTGGGTAAAGGTCCAAGTGCAAGAAATATGCGTCTTAAACTTAAACCTTTTACTTTAATTGGTGCTACTACTAAAGCAGGTAATATTTCTTCACCACTTAGAGATAGATTTGGTATTATTCAAAGGTTAGAAATGTATGATGTTGATGATCTTTCAAAAATTGTTGAACGCAGTGCTAAAATTTTAAATATTTCTATCACACCTGAAGCTGTTAGGGAAGTTGCTATGCGTAGCCGTGGTACACCAAGAATTGCAAACAGATTACTTAAAAGGGTAAGAGATTTTGCAGATGTAAAAAGTGGTGGTGTAGTAACACTTGAAATTAGTCAACAAGCCTTAAAACTTATGGATATTGACGATAAAGGTTTAGATTTTGTTGATAGAAGACTGTTAGAATATTTAATTAAAGTTTTTGGTGGTGGACCAGTAGGCGTTGAAACCTTAGCCACAGCAACAGGCGAAGAAGTTGCAACTGTTGAAGATGTTTATGAACCATATTTAATAAGACTGGGTTTTATAGCACGTACCCATAGGGGTAGAGTTGCATTGCCTAAAGCTTATGAACATTTAGGATTAAAGTTAGAAGAAAGCAAATTAAAAGAACTTAAAAAATTGGACGAAAGCGAAAATGGAACAAATTGATTTTACTAAAAAAAGTACATATTTTTATAACCTGCCAGAAGAATTAATTGCACAAACTCCACTTGAAAAAAGAGATAGTTCAAGATTATTGTGCTTTAATATGGATAATAAAGAAATAGAACACAAACATTTTTACGATATTATAAACTATTTTAATAAAGGCGATTTGTTGGTTTTAAATAACACTCGTGTTTTACCTTGTAGATTGCTAGGCGTAAAAACTGAAACAGGTGCTAAGGTAGAAATTTTTATTATTAAAAGAATAAACCTTACCGACTGGGAGTGTTTAGCAAAACCAGGTAAAAGACTTAAAGTAGGAACAATTGTAAAATTTAATGACGAACTTAGTTGTGAAATTTTAGGCGATAATGATTTTGGTGGAAAAAACGTAAGGTTTATTTTTGACGGAGCTTTTGAAGCAGTTTTATCTAAAGTAGGCATTATGCCTTTACCACCATATATTAAGAAAAAACTAGAAAACACAGAAAGATATCAAACAGTTTATAGTAAAACAGATGGTAGTACAGCAGCACCAACTGCAGGACTTCACTTTACAACTGAACTTTTAGAAAAAATAAAAGAAAAAGGTGTAGAAATTTGTTATGTACTTTTACACGTAGGTCTTGGTACTTTTAGACCTGTAAAGGAAGAAAGTATTTTAAACCACGATATGCATACCGAGTATTACGAAGTAACTGAAGAAGTAGCAAATAAAATTAATACAGCTAAAAAAGAAAATAGGCGAGTAATTGCTGTAGGTACTACAAGCGTGAGAACTCTTGAGAGTGCAGTAAATGAAAATGGTGAAGTAGTAGCACAAAAAAATACTACAAAATTATTTTGCTACCCACCATATAATTTTAAAATTGTTGATAGTCTTATTACAAACTTTCACTTACCAGAAAGCACACTTATAATGCTTGTTAGTGCTTTTGCTGGGTATGATGAAACTATGAAAGTGTATAAAGAAGCAATAAAAGAAAAATATAGATTCTTTAGTTTTGGTGACGCTTGCTTTTTTCATAAACAAGTTTAAAAAAATTAAAAACACTTTATCAATTAAATTGATTAGTGTTTTTTTTATTTTATAAAAATCTTCTATTTTTTATACAAAAGCAAATTTTATATGTTATAATAAAAATATTAAAGTATTTTAAAAGGTATAGGATGTTAAAGTTTTCAGCAGGTTATACAAAAACAAACCCAAATTTTGTTATTCAAAATATAAAAAAACAAAAAGGTGCTTGTAACCCTGTTTTTTCTATATTAAGTAATATTTTACAAAGGGGTTGTCCTACAATTCCTTCAAGATTATTACAAAACGAATTCGGAAAAATTAAAAATGGTGAGTTTGGGTATAACTATAACTTTTTAAATTGTGAATGGAATTATGTTATTAGGGGTGGAGAAAAAACAAATCCAGCTTTAGATTTTTATGAAAAGATGTTAATATTTTTAGGCTTGTATTCAAAAACATTTATTCCAGAATGTCCTATAAGTTATTTTATTGAAAGTTCTGAAAATAATAAAAATATTTTAGGAGAAGTAGACTTTTATTCTCCTTTATATAATGCTGTAATAGAAATAGATGGTATACAACATAAAATACAGTCTGAGCAATCGGTTAAAGATTTAAAAAGAGATGAATTATTGACTCGTCATAATGTTAAAGTTCTTAGGTTTAAAACATCAGAACTTAACGATTTAAAATTGATTAAAGAAAAATTGAAACAATTAAAAGTTAATTACAATTATAGTAAAGAAATTTTTATTAGAAAAAAAATTGATGATGTTAATAAGAAATATATGACAGCAATAAGAATGGAATTGTTGTTATTGAATTTATATAAAAACAACTATCTTAAATTAGAAGATAGTTTAATAAAATTAAATATTTTAAATAATGATGATATTGATATAAATACATTTAAAGTAAGTGTAGATAATTTTATGCTTTGGCTTAAAAATATTTGTATTTTGCAAAATATTAATTTTAATATTCCTGATGTTGAAATAAAACTTTTTGAAAGTGAAGAGTCTTTAGCAAAAGAACAAGGAATAAACCTTTTTATTTCATTAACAGATGTATATTCTCAAACAAAATTTGATAATATTTTTTATATAAAAAATGATTTCTTTATTTATGAAGACAATTTAATTTCTGTAAAAAATCAATATAATGCTCCTAGTTCATATTTATATAAAAAGAATTATTTTTGTGTAGAAACACAAAAAATTAGTTATAATTTAGAAAAAGAAAAACATGGTGAATCTTTAGCTTTTGTGCTTAAAAACACATCGGAATTTTATGAAGATTTTAGAGAAAATCAGTTAGATATTATTATAGAGTGTTTAAATAATAGGTGTGTTATTGGTGTTTTACCAACTGGTGCAGGAAAATCTTTATGTTATCAATTATCTTCTATATTGTTGCCCACTAATACTTTAATGGTTGCGCCTTTACAATTGTTAATGGTTGATCAATATAACAATATAAAAGAAAAATTAGGAATAACAAATACAACCTATATAAATGCAAATAAAAGAGAAAATTTAAATATTTTTATTAGTGGAAAATCTTTAATAACTATTATTTCTCCAGAAAGATTTTTTAGTGAAAAATTTACAAATGTATTAGGTGAAAAAAATATAAATATTGGTTTTATAGTTATAGATGAAGCCCATTGTTTATCTGAATGGGGTCATGATTTTAGAACATCTTATTTGTGTTTAAGCCATAATTTAAGTCGATTTTTGCCGTCTGATACATTTTTAATGGCTTTAACTGGTACAGCTTCTCATAGGGTTTTTGAAGATATTGATTGTGAATTTCAAAACTTTAAGAAAAAGAAAACTAATGCAATATTTGCAGATAATATGAGAAGAGATAACTTAACTGTATTTATTCAAAAAACATACGATAAATATAAAGAATTAAAAGATAATATTTCTTCAACATTATTTGGTATTAATAAAGATAAGACTTTAGTTTTTACAAAAAAGAAGAATAATAGATATAATAAATTTGATTCTGCTTGTATTACTTTGGCTGAAACAATTAAAAATGAACCGACATTTATTGGTAGAATCAATGATAATTTAATTTCTTATTACTCGGGTGGAGATGAAATAGATTCTGATAAAAAAGAACAAGTTTTACAAGATTTTAAAGACGGAAATACTTTGGTTGTTTTTGCAACAAAAGCTTTTGGTATGGGTGTTGATATACCTGATATAAGAAAGACAATTCACTATGGTTTACCATCATCTTTTGAAAGTTTATATCAGCAATTAGGAAGGGCAGGTAGAGATGGTAACCCTTCAAAATGTTATATTTATTATACTCCAGAATTAAGCAACAATATTGATATGTTTTTTAAATTACCACCAATTTCTATAAAAGAAATGGAGCAAAATTTAAAAAGGCTTGATGAATTGCAAACTAATTTCTTTTTTATTCAAAGTGCAAATCTTGATGTTGAGATAGAAGAAAAAGTTGTTAAAAAAATACTTGAATATATAAAAAGCAATAATGAATCTTTAAAAGAAGATATTAGCTGTAATGTAATTGTCGAAAAATTATTAAATGAAGTGGAAGATTCGCATTTAAGATTAATATGTAAAAATTTTGATAGTGCAAAAACAATAATAGAAAGAGCCTTATATAGGTTGTTTCTTTTAGGAGAAATAGAAATGTGGAGTTTGGTTTATAGTTCAGATATAACAAATCCTACATTTAATCATTTAAAGTTAACTAATTTAACAGAAAAAGAAAAAGTAGAAAGATTAAAAGAACATATTGAAAAATATGAAACAAATTTTAAGTATGAAAAAGAAAATACTTTTGATGGTAGATTAAGATTTTTGTTAGAATGGGCAAATGAAAATTACCTTCAAGAAAGAATCCAAACAATGAAAACTCTTTATGAACAATGTGAATCTTTTACAAATTCTGATATTTTTATGACATATATATCCAACTATTTTTCAAACGATCCAATATATGTAAGATTAATTAATAAAAATATAAAATTAAAAGAATGGATGGAAGCTCTTAAAACACACCCGGAAAAGACAAAAGCAAGGATAGCTAGATTATTGGAATCATATGAAAAGATTGTTGCTTTAAATTATGTCTCTGGTATTACTAGATTGAGATTAGATGATTTTGAAAATACTGATGGTAAAAGAAGATTAGAGTTGGCTTTAGAAGCTATTTCTCAATATTCTGAAAAAGATAGAGTTTTTTTGTTTAATAGCACTTTAGATTTGTTGAATGAGAATCAAAAAGAAATTTTTATAGAATGTTGGGTTAATTGTTGTAAAAAAGATGTTAAATATATATATGAAAAAACTAATAGTTCTATTTGTGAAAATTATATAATAGTTGATTTTGTAAATGAACTTTTAAAGATAGGAGAAAAAATTGATGATAGATTATAAAGAAATGGAAAAGGTAATTCAAAATTTAAACCTCTATGTTGAAAAAATGCAAAAAATATCAGATTCTCAACAAAAAATGAGTGAGTTTGTTGAAGAACTTAACAGAATTAAAGAAAATATAGGTTTAGTAGAAGTCTCTTTAAATAAATATACAAAATCAATAGAAGAATTAGAATCTAAGCATGAAACTATTAAATCTCAAATTGATACGGTTTTACAAGATTATAAAAAATTACATTCTACTTTTGAATTGCTTGACATTAGATTAAAGAAAATAAATGTTCAAAATGAATGTTTTGAAAAATCTATAACTGAGTTAAAATCTTTAACAATTGAGATTCAAAAAGAAGTTGCTAGTATTAAAACAACTCAAAAGGCTATTTTTAACCAGCAAAGTTTTTTAGCAAAAAGCAATAGGACTTGGTTTCGTGTAATAACTGGACTTTTAGGCGCAATTTTAACGGTTGTTATTGTGGGGTTATTAATATAATGAGTGAAATTACACAAAAAACAATTTTTGAAATTATAAAAAACAACAAAATTATATCTGTTAAAAATATTGCAAAGTTGTTAAATTCTCAACCAGCTACAATTTATGATATACTGTATTACGAGATGCAAGATATTTGTGATTTAAATATAATAACAAAATATGTTTCTATTAGAGAATATTTTGCTACTACAAAATGTAATCTTTGTTTCTGTCCAATATGTAAAAAAATTATGAAAAAAAAGGTATCTAGTTCTGGAATTTATAGAGGAGAATATTTTTGGGGTTGCTCAAAATATCCTGAATGTGATTGTTTAGTAACAATAGTTCAACGTAGTAGATTGAGAGAATTTTGTTTAGAATATAAAATTATAGATGAATAAAAAAAAGAACTCGTTTTTTTGAGTTCTTTTTTTGTTGTATTTTTAAATTGAATTTTAATATTAATATCTTCTTAAAATAGACCACATAATAAGTAATTCGTCGCTGGCTTTTGAACCTAAGTCACGCATTACACCACATTTTTTAAGTGGACTAGAAAAAGTATATTCACCTAAAGTAATATCAAGGTGTGGGAACATTAAACTTAAATACATTGCTTGGAAAGCTTGGGTTGTATTTAAGAAAATATCGTTTTCATTTGGGTCGGTTAAATAATCATAATAATCAACTGTTGTTTGGTAGTTTGCGCTTGTGCAACCTGCGTAATCCATACAGTCAAAAGCTACTTCAGGGTCTGACATATAAAGCATAAACATTTCGGCAGCACTTTTATTACCAGCATATTTTGGAATACAAAAACTATCTACCCATACGTTTGAGCCTTCGGTTGGAACTATGTATCTAAAGTTTTCATTATAAACAACTTCGTCTCCAGACCAGTCTGCCATAATGTAACCTGCGTCACAACTCCAAAACATTCCATAGTAACCTTGAGCACCTTTTGAAGTTAATAAATCATCTTTACCTTCGTCGGTTTCGTAGTCATAAACATATTGTTTTTGATTTTTTAAAATATCTTCTGCTGCATCTAATTTTGCATTAAAGTTATTGCCTTTAGTAAAAATATCTGTAATAAGTGCTTGGTAATCGTCATTTTCAAAATCAGTGAAGTTATTGCTTGTTTGTTTTAGTTCGTCGTAGTAGTGGTAGAAAAGTGCGACTGTATAGCAATCTCTTTCACTATCTTTCATATAGATATTTCTTTTAGTTACATCAAATAGATTTTTCCAAGTAGATTTTTCTGCATCGGCTGCTTTAACTGCTTCAGTGTTATTTTGGTCGCCACCGTAGTAGTACATTAAACCCATTGTACCCCACATATAAGGGGCAGTGTATTCAAAGTTAGGGTCGAATGAATCTTGAATTAAATTAACTAAATCTTGGTTAGGGTAGATGCCTGTACCTTCGTCATCGCCTAAAACGCTTGCTTTAATTTCTTCCATAATACTTGGTTTTACTTTTAAAAGTAAGCCTTCGTTTTTAAGGCGTTCTACCATATAGTCGCTAGGACAAATTACATCAAAGTCTTGGCGCTTAACTGCTACCATTGTGTACATAGTTTCATTAGTATCAAACTCTTTCTTTTGTACGGTTATTTTTTTACCTGTGGCTTCAAGGTACCAATCTTCAAAACCACTTAAAGTTTCGTCTGGAATATATTCGCCTGGAACATACAACCTTAAAACTTCTTCACGGTTTCCACATCCTGTTAAAAAGAAGCAAGATGAGAAAACAAGTATTAAACTAAGTGTTGCAAATAATAATTTCTTTAAAAATTTCATTTATTTTTTCTTGCCCCCTTTTAGAAGAATTTCTTTTCTTTTTTCTTTTTATTTTGTACTAAGTTAATAGTAATTAAAATTACAAAAGCAACTACTAAAATTAAAGTTGATAATGCACGAAGAACTGGCATAACGCCTTTAAATTTAAGTTTGTTATATAAATATTGTGGAATTGTATCAACGCTAGAACTTACAAAGGTTGAAATTGTAAAGTCATCAAGGCTGATAGTAAAAGCAAGTGCAAAACCTGAAAGAATTGCTGGTAATAATTGTGGTACCATAACTTTCCAGAGTGTTTTACTTGGTGTTGCACCAAGGTCAAGACCTGCTTCATAAACATTTGGGTCAAGTTGGTTTAGTTTAGGTAAAACTGACATTATAACATAAGGTGTACAAATAACTGTGTGAGCAATAATTAAAGTTGCGTAACCGTCAGGAATAACTTTAACTAAAATAAAGAACATCATAAAGGCTGCTGCTGTAACAATATCAGCGTTAACCATTGTAATTTGAGTAATACCATCCATAAGTCTACGGCCGTTTTTCTTCATAGCATAAATACCAATTGAAGAAACCACACCAATTAAACTTGCTAGAAGGGAAGCGACAACACCTACGATTAAAGTATTAAGTAGGGCAGTCATAATTTCTGGGTCGTTAAACATTTCAACATACAAATCAAAACTAAAACCGTTCCAACTTCCTATAGTTTTTGATGTTGTGAACGAATAAACCATAAGAAGTAATATTGGCATATAAATAAATAAAGCCATAATAACAATAAAGATAATAGAAGCTACTTTACTTTTTGTTTTTTTCATAAGTCAGCACCCCCTTTTGCTCTTTTGGAAGTGGGTTCAGTTAACTTGTTAATTGCGTTTGAAACAAAAACTGAAAGAATAATAAGTAGTAACATTACAAAAGCAAGTGCAGAACCAATATTATATAAACTTTTTTGGAACCAGAAATAAATTTCGTTACCAAATAACCAATATTGACTGCTACCTAAAATATCGTTGATAGCAAAAGTTGAAACAGAAGGCATAAATACCATTAAAATTCCACTTACAATACCAGGGGCAGAAAGTGGTAATTGAACTTTTGTAAAAGTTTTAAAAGCGTTAGCACCAAGGTCGTTTGAAGCTTCAAAGTAACTTTTGTTCATTTCGCTTAAACTTGTGTAAATAGGAAGTAACATAAAAGGAAAGAAGTCGTAAACCATACCAACTAGTGATAAGAAAAATCCCTTATCAATATTTAAAAATTCGTTGAATAAAAGTTTAACTGAGTAAATACGAAGAAGTGAGTTAATCCACATAGGCAAAACAAACATCATAACAATAATAAAGGTTTTGTTAGATTTTATTCTGCATAAAGCCATAGCAAGTGGGTAAGCAAGTAATAAACAAATAACTGTTGTTAAAAAAGCCATTAGGAAAGATATTCCCATAATCTTCCACATAGAAGCTTCAGCAAATAGGCTGAAGTTGTTTAATGTAAATTGACCAGTATATTTATCGGTAAAAGCATAGTACATAATTATAAGCAATGGAACAATTACAAAAACAACTGAAATAATTGCGTATGGGAAGGCAAAATGTTGTTTTTTAAATTTAAATTTTTTCATTGTTTAAAATTATTCCTCCTCAGCTACTTCAATTATTTTTTCTAATATTAATTTGTTTGGGTTAATTTTAATACCTACACGGTCGTTAATATCCCAATCGTCAGTTGTATCAACATAAAAGTCTTCGTCGGTATCGGTATAAACTTGAACTTGGTTGTAGTTACCTTTATAAAGTGTTTGGGTAACATTTGCACCAACAACACCATCTTTTTCGTCGTCGGTTAAATTAACATCTTCAAATTTAACTTTTACTTTAACTTTGTCGCCTTTTTCGTATTCGCCTTCTTTAGTAACTACGTCAAATTCGCCACCACAGAATTCTACTGTATTTGGACTTGTCATTTCGCCAACAAACTCGTTGATAGTTCTTAATTTTTTCATAACGTGAATACCGTCTGGTTTAATACCAAG
>JAFWWV010000050.1 GCA_017523305.1 Clostridia bacterium | reverse complement strand
TTTCAAAAAGATTATGTTATTGTTACATTTTTATCTATCTTAGATATGGTTAAAGGAAATGAAGTAAGTATAGTCCAAGAAGATAATTTTGGGAATATTGTGATAGAAAGTAGGTGCGGACTATGAATCTAATGGCAGTTTTAGAAGGACTTTTATTTGTTGTTGGAGATGAAGGTATTACTTTAGAAAATGTTTGTGAAATATTAAATTTGAATATGAATGAAGCAAAAGAATTACCTTTAAAATTAAAAACTAGTTATGAATCTGAAGATAGAGGAATAAGAATTAGTTATCTTGGTGATGCATTTAAACTTACTACAAAAAAAGAACATAAGGATTATTATGAAAAATTAATTGAAAGTCCTCACTCAAATACACTTAGTCCATCTGCCTTAGAAGTTTTAGCAATCATTGCTTATAATCAGCCATTAACTCGTATTGAGGTTGATGAACTTCGTGGAGTATCTTCAGCACATATAATAAGAAGATTAGTTGCTAAAGGATTAGTGAAGGAAGCCGGTAAAAGTACGATGCCGGGAAGACCTAATTTATATCGAACAACATCTGAGTTTTTAGATTATTTTGGGTTATCAACAATTAGCGATTTACCAGATATAGATAGTAAATCCTTAGCACAAGATGGAGATTTATATACATCAATATATAAAGATGAAAATTAAGGTAGATATTCAAAAAAATATTTGATATAATCTACTTATATGCCTGTGTGGTGAAATTGGTAGACGCGCTGGACTCAAAATCCAGTGGTAGCGATACCGTGCCGGTTCAAGTCCGGCCACAGGCACCATTGACGAATCTGTTCGAACTATTCGAACTTTGATATATAGAAATCAATCGAAATGATTGATTTTTTTCGTATTTAGAAAAAAATCATAAGAAAGGTTGGTGTCTATGATAAATATTATCAAGAAAGAAATTGATGTAGAAGAATCTTTAAGAAAGAGATTAGAAATTATATGTGATTTTTGTAATACTACTCCAACTATAATAAATGGTAGTATTAGAAAAGTTGATAAGACTAATTTAAGTTATATTGAGCCACATAAAATAATAATCAATAATATTGTATTTCTTGCTTTTAATTATTCTAATGAAATCTATATCAATAATTTAAGTAGAAAAATTAAGATAAATGAACTAGAAAACTACATTAAAAACCAAAATTAAGGGCATTTAGTCCATAAATACTAGACAAATCAAATAAAATGATGTATTATATTCGTCAATAAATGACAAGCAGTATCGTCTTTATTTAGGGGAAAGAGAGGTACTTCTATGATTAAACAATTTATATACGAATTATCAAATGAATTAAATGTCTTATTTGAGGAGTCAAAATATTAGTTTTGGTGCTAGTAGTTTTGACTCCTCTTTTTTTGAAAAATTAGAAAAAGGGAGATGATAAAAATGTATGATAATATTAAAAAAATAGCAGGTCTTTATATTCGTGTATATACTGAAGACCAAGCAAGAGAGGGTTTTAGTTTACCAGAGCAAGAAAAGCGATTAAGGGCTATGTGTGAGTTTAAAGGTTATGAAGTATATAAAGTATATGAGGACGCAGGAATAAGTGCTAAAACAGGTAATAAACGTCC
>JAFWWV010000049.1 GCA_017523305.1 Clostridia bacterium | reverse complement strand
CCTTAATGATAGGCAGAATGATTTTAATGAGTGTATAAAACATCATAGTGAAAATATGGATTTAATTCCTAGTGATATTCAATTATCTAGTATTGTAATGACATTAGTAGGTGCAATGAGTAGAGAATATACAATGAAAAATTGTATTAAGGAATTAAGAGAAAAATATGATTATATATTGATTGATACTCAACCATCATTAGGTATGCTGACAATAAATGCTTTGGCAAGTGCAGATAAAGTTATTATTCCATTACAACCACAATATCTTGCTGCAAAAGGAATGACTCAATTATTATCCACTATTATAAAAGTTAGACAACAAATAAACCCTAATTTAAAAATAGATGGTATAGTTCTTACGATAGTAGATAAAAGAGCAAACCTTACAAAAGATATATATAATCAGTTAAAAGATAGTTATGGAAGTGCTATTAAAATATATGATACGCAAGTACCAAGAGCAATTAAAGTGGCAGAATCAACTCAACACGGAAAAAGCATTTTTACTTATGATAAAAATAGTAAAGTAGCAGACGCTTATTCATCACTTGCAAAGGAGGTGCTAATTGATGGAAAAGAAAGAAACAAAAATGCAAATTCCAAAGATTACACTAGATGATTTGTTTTCTACCCAAGAGCAAAGAGATAATGCTAATTTAGAGAAAGTTGTAGATATATCAATAAAAGATATAAAAGACTTTCCAAATCACCCATTTAAAGTTATTGATAACGAAGAAATGGAACAAATGAGAGATAGCATTAAAGAGAATGGTGTATTAGTTCCTGTATTAGTAAGACCAAAAGAGAATGGTACTTATGAAATGATTTCTGGACATAGAAGAAAAAGAGCAAGTGAGTTAGCAGAAAAAGAAACTATACCGTGTATTGTCAGAGATTTAACAGATGATGAGGCTACTATAATAATGGTAGATAGTAATATGCAAAGAGAAGAAATACTACCTAGCGAAAAAGCATTTGCATATAAAATGAAAATTGAGGCAATGAGTCGTCAAGGTATGAGGACAGATTTAACCTTTTCCCAAGTTGGGAAAAAGTTAAACGCTTATGAAGAACTTGCAAATGAAAATGGTGAAAGCAGAAATCAAATTCATAGATATATTAGACTTACTGAATTAGTACCAGAATTATTGGAAATGGTAGATAAAAAAAGAATTGCTTTTTTACCAGCAGTAGAAATATCTTACTTAACCAAAGAACAACAGTTATTTCTTTTAGATTGTATTGAGTATAATGATGCTACACCATCTCACGCACAAGCAATTAAGTTGAAAAAAATGAGTCAAGCAGGAACTCTCACAGAAGATGATATAGATGATATATTATCCCAAGAAAAACCTAATCAGATTCCGAAAATGAAATTTGATGAAGGCAGAATTAGAAGTGTACTCCCAAAGAACATTGAAGAACCTAAAATTGAAGATTTTGTTGTCAAAGCGATAGAGCATTATAGTAAGTATTTGCGACAACGAGATATGAGTGCAAGGTAGTGGGAGTATTTATTCCACAAATCCCTCCTTACAATCCTCCCTAGTATTTATACTAACTATTATTTACTAACTGAAAAAAGTATATAAGTAATTGCAGTAATGCAGAAAATAAAGTTAGAGTTTATAATGGCTTTGAAGAAAGGTGTGGTTGAAATGAAAAAAAATATTTTTGTAATTGCAGTAATAATTGCAATAAGTTTTGTCGTAGTATGGGGATTTGAAATGAAAAAAATGCAAATAGGAAGCATTGAAGAAAATTATGAAGAAATGGAGGTTATTACAGAAAATGTTAAAGATTTTGCAGAAGTTGAATTTGAAGAAAAACAACAAGAAACAACAGAAGAAACAACAACAGAAACCAAATCTGTTATTTCACAAAAAGAAACTGAAAAATCAGAAGTAGTAAGTCAACAAAAACAAGAACAAAAGTCTAAAAATGAAAATAAGACATCTGCAAAAGAAGAAGTAAAAAGTAATAACACACAACAACAAGAAACTAATACTTCAAAACCTGTGGAAAAAGAGGTAGAAAAAGAACAAGAAAAAGTTGAAGAAAAGCCACAGGAAGAAGTGGAAGAAGAAATTGTTGTGGAAGAAAAACAAGTAGATGAAGAATATGAAAGACTTTTGAAAGAAGTTGAATATGCTACTTATGATGAGTGTATGAAAGCAGGATTTGAAATAGCATTTTCTGATACTGTAAATATTTTAGGATTTGATCCAATAGAAGTTATTTATAAAGGACAAGTGTTAGGATATAAGTTGAAAATTCACTATACAAATCCAATAGAAAATTAAATATTTTATATGCAAAGCAATCTGTTAATGGTTGCTTTTTTTGATGAAAGGAAATGATAAAATTATGAATAAAAAAAGAATATTAAGTATGTTCTTGTTGGCTTTTACTTTATTTGGTGTATTTAATTTTATTACTCCAACAAATGTAGAGGCTGCAACAAATGGAACTTTATCACATCCTAAAACACCAAATGTTTAT